>CAZTLI010000081.1:0-15425 GCA_964614375.1 uncultured Anaerolineaceae bacterium | reverse complement strand
AAAAAAGTTGAAATATTTGAATATAAACAATACACCGAGATTGACAAGAATACTGGTCAATAATAATAGACGCCGAACGCTTATCTGCTCGTGATCAACACGACCCAGCATCCGCGCGACACCATAATCAACCAGCGTTGAGAGTGCAATTAAGATAATGTATGCAGCATTCCAGAAGGCATAAAAGTAATAACTCACCGCTAGCAAAAACAGCCAGCGCCAGCGGTAAGGCAGCGCAAAATAGATGGGCACAACCATCACGAAAAATATGACAAATTCAAACGAAATAAAGGTCATAAACTACGCTTCTGAGGCCAAACAGGGCGTACTCCAGCACGCCCTTTTGATTCCGAATGTAGAGGAGAAGGTACAGTCATTACTCACCGCTTGCCAGCAGTTCGGCCTGGGCTGCCGTGGCGAGCTGGTCGATAAAATCATCTAAATCGCCATTTATCACTACAGGCAGATTGTAACTACTATAATTGATGCGGTGGTCGGTCACCCGGCTCTGGGGATAGTTATAGGTGCGGATTTTCTCCGAGCGGTCGCCGCTGCCGACCTGTCCGCGTCGTTCTGCTGCTTGTTCCGACTGCCGCCGCTCAACTTCTTTTTCATACAATCGCGCCAGCAGAATTTGTTTCGCGCGCATCCGGTTTTGGAGTTGGCTGCGTTCATCCTGTACTTCGACAACCTCGCCGGTAGGGATATGGGTCATCCGCACCGCCGAATCGGTGGTATTGACCGATTGCCCCCCCGCGCCCCGACTGCGAAATACATCTACCCGCACATCGTTCATGTCCAGTTCGACATCCACTTCATCCATCTCCGCCAATACTGCGACCGTTGCCGTACTGGTATGGATGCGTCCCTGACTTTCCGTCTCCGGGACACGCTGCACCCGATGCACACCGCTCTCATATTTCAGGCGGCTGTATGCGCCTTTACCCTTCACCAAAAACGTCACCGATTTGAACCCACCAACGCCGGTTTCGTGGTTGTCCAGCATCTCGATTTTCCAGTGGCGTCCTTCGGCATAGCGGGTATACATGCGGAATAAATCTGCCGCGAAAATGCCCGCTTCATCGCCCCCTGCTCCCGCACGAATTTCGATAATGACATTACGATCATCACGGGCATCTTTGGGCAGGAGCATGAGCCGGATTTGTTCCAGGAGCTCCGCTGAACTCGTCTCTAATTCTTCAACTTCAATTTCTGCCAATTCGCGCAGTTCGGGATCGCTTTCTTCGCGCAGCATGTTCTGCGCGTCTTCCAATTCTTGCACTTGACGCCGATAGGTGCGATAGGCATCGACAATTTCTTCAAGCCCGGACCGTTCTTTTGCATATTCGGTCACACGGTCATAGTCCTGTGCGACCTTCGGGTCTGCCAGTAGCTTTTCAAGTTCATTGTAGCGCGCCTCAATTGACGCCAGTTTTTCCAACATGGTAGTTTGCCTTATGAACGGTTGTGAATGTGCTGCATGATACGCAAGCGACATATGCCTGCGTTGTCGGAATCCAATAGCGACCAGTTATAAAACAGATTCGGCGATGCTACAGCGCATCGAGGCGTTTATGAGGACGGTGTAAACACATCATTCTATTATACGCCACGATAATGACAATGGGTAGGGGTGCTCAAGAGTGGCAAGATGTCCTGTAAAAACAGAGAGAAACAGGGGATTATTACGACCCATTTCAAGAACAATCGCCAACTGAGCCGCGCAGGATCAGATATCACAATTTGGTTTGAAACGTAAAACTTTCTTGACATAACAAAACCAAACTTGCATAACTCTGCATCCGTTTCTACAATCAATCTTAAAGAGTTGTAATATTGTTATGAAATTAAACGATATTTCAACGCCGCTCTCTTTCTATCCGACTTTTCCGTGGGGGAACAGTCTCAAAATGCGCCCAATTTTGCAACGCCTAATTTCAGCCAGCGTCATTGTCGTGGTGGCGCTGCTTGCATCCACAACCGTGACTGCCCAGCCCGGTGCCCCATGGGCCTGCGACAACACGCTGTATATCGCCACACAGATTACAACCGGCCCCAGCGCCCCATCGTCTGACCTCGTGAGTGTTGATCGTGCCACAGGCGCGCTCAATCCACTGGGCAATTCGCCGGACGATTACAATGGGCTGGCCTATAATCCGGTCGATAATTTTCTATATTCAGTCGATGAAGCGACTGGTGCATACTATCAGATTGGCAACAACGCCGTCGCCGTGAATATCGGCAGTGTCGGCGCGCCGCCGAACGCAGGCAATAGCTGGTGGGCGTCCGAATTCTGGTTTAATCCGGTCAGCGGCAACTGGGAACATCTGCTATTAGAAGGCGGCACGGCAGCAAATCATACCCTGTATCGTGTTGACCCGACTGGCCCGGTGGCTTTACCCGGCAGTTTGTATGGGCAGGTGAACATTGGCCCCACCGCCACCGAAGCGGGACTGCGCTGGGGTGATATGACGGTTCACCCCTTCACCAACGTGGTCTATGGTTCGCCCGATAATGACCGCGCGCTCTACACAATTAACCCCTTAACGGGCGTCGCCAATCGTATCGGTGATATGGTTGATATTAATGGCGATAGCCACTATGCCGCCGCCATGTTCTTCGACATCTATGGGCAGCTATGGGCTTATACCGACATTAATCCCGGCCCGTATGCTTTTGTCAACCTCGTGCGGATTGATACCGCAACAGGCGCAGTCGAACTGGTTGCGACCGGTAATCCCACCACACGCAGCGATGGCGCGGCCTGTCCCTTCGGCGTCGTGATGGAAAAGACTGTCGCGCCACCCTCTGTCGCCCAGGGCGGCATGGTCACTTATACCTATGTTCTCACCAATAACAGCGATACAACTGCCGTTGGCCTCGATTTTGTTGATGCATTACCCGCGCTGCCCGACCAGCGAACCTATATCGCCGGAACAGCGACCACGACCTCTGGCGCGATTGTTGGCGGTTATGGTGGCACGAAAACGCTGCAAATCGACAATCTGACTGTCCCGCGCGCAACACCAGCGACCACCACAACACCGCGCATACCCGGTATAGTCACGATCACGGTTAGTGTGGCGATTGGCGCAACTCCCCCAGGGCCAGCTACCAATCAGGCGTCGCTCACAGGGTTAACAACTTCCTTGAGCACGACTGGCACCACTACATCCGACGACCCGGATACGTTCGGTTATCCCGACAATACAATATTGACGGTCACTGCCGCACCTGATCTGGCGATTACGAAAGACGACACGATTACGGTCTATACGCCCGGCGCACCCGTCGCCTATACGATTACGGTGACGAATGTTGGCGGATTGGATGCTGTCGGCGCAACGGTTACGGACACTTTCCCACCCCAATTGCTGAATGTCACATGGACGTGTGCGGCGGCAGGTGGCGCAGTCTGTGGTAATGCAGCCGGTGCAGGCGCGTTGAACGAGACTGTCGATGTGCCGACGACAGGGACCATCACCTACACAGTGAATGCGGACATTGATGCGGCGGCGACAGGGAATATCACCAATACAGCAACAGTATTTCATCCTGCTGATGCGAATCCGCTGAACGACAGCGCCACCGATACCGATACACCACCGGGCGGCCCCGTGACGCCGCCAACAGGTGGCACAGGTGGCGCGGCGGCTGCATCGGCACCTTCCATTGTCACATTCATTGACCCGTCATTGAGCAAAATCGGTTTCCTCGAACCGGGCGAAACGGGCATCATCGGCGAAACGCTGGAATGGATATTCACCGTTCGCAACAATGGCACGCTCACCGCGACCAATGTCGTCATCAGCGACACGCTGCATCCCGGTCTACGAATTGACAGCATTGACCTCGCCGTAGGGTCTTCAAACATTAGTGGTCAAACAGTCACGGTCACAATTCCGTCACTCGCGCCGGGACAGAGTGTGGTATTCAACGTCTTCACTACGGTGCTCAATGGCAATGCAATCGTCGAAAATGTCGCCTGTATGACGGCTGATAGTGTAAATGAACGCTGTGTGACGGGTTTCATCGTCACTGAACTGCCGCAAACGGGGGAAACACCCTGGTGGCGCGATGATGTGCTGCTGTTGCTAGGGATAATCACGGTTGTCAGTATCGGCGGGGCAAGTCTGATGCTTCATCATCGCCGCAAACCGCCCATCTGGACATATCGCGGGGGTTAGTCAACTATAAAAAGTTAAAGGGCATTCCAGACCAGAGTGCCCTTTTTCATCATTCGCACGATATGGGCTGGATTAAGCCCCGCGCAATTTCTCGACTAACGGTGCGGCTGTCTCCATCTGTTCATCCGAAATGACAAAATATGAGAAGCCATATTGTTCGCGCCGCGCGACCATATCCGCAGCAATTTCGTCCACTGTACCGATAAAAACCGACGGCATCGCCAACACCTGTTCAATCGTGATGTTTGACCAACCTGATTCGGCGATGAGCTGTTGGGCGCGTTCGCGACGATTTTGTGTAAGATTGAGCGATGGGATGAGGCTCAATTCCAGTTGGTCGAACCGTGAGCCTGCGCCTTCTTTAATCCATTCGATTTTTTGGCGTATCGTCTCGGCGAGGCGTTCTGTGGGATCGGGGGATAACGTGCCGGAAGAAACAGACGTTGTCAGCAGTCCAACAATATCTGCTTCACGACCTGCGATACCCAGCATCCGTTTTTGTCCCGCACCAATGAGTATCGGCGGATGCGGTCGCTGCTGTGGCACAGGCACATTTTGAATGGGGTTGATCGTATAGAATTCCCCGGTGTGGGTCACCGATTCACCAGAGAAAAGCGCCTTGTAGACCGTCAGCGCCTCTTCCAGACGGCTGACACGAACGCCGTTGGGGTCATACTGAAGTCCAGCCTGTTCATACTCGGTTTTCAGCCAGCCTGCACCCAGCCCAAATTCAACGCGCCCACCCGACAATTGGTCAAGCGTAGCAATTTCTTTTGCGAGCAGCACCGGATGCCGATAATCATTGTCGATGACCAGCGTCCCCACACGCAAATGGGTCGTCACACAGGCCGCCGCCGTCATCGCCGCAATTGGCGCATATTGGTCGCCGAAGAAGTCAGAGACATAATGATCGCGGATGAGGAATGTGGCATAACCCAATGATTCTGCACGTTTGACGTGGGCTATCCAATCCACAGGGGGTTTCATTTGCTCATTGATGACGCCAAATCGGAATGGTCTCATCGCCTCACCTTGCACACACATTCTAATCCATAGACCAAGTATACGTGTGCCCATTTGAAAACTCTTCCCGATTCTTGCGCGATTTCGGGATAATCCCGGGGACTACATGCGCCATAGCCAGCATCCGAAACGAGCATTCACGATCCGTTTTAGAAACCATCCTCCGAGCTAGTGACCGGCAAGGGAATCGCCCCCTGCTTTAACAACACCCGATTGCCACTGGCGCGATTCTGAACCGCATAGACACGGCGTCCCTGTGCAAAGGCAAAACGTGCCGCGTGCATGGCCCCGCCATCTGCCTGCGTCTCGATCACCACCAGCGCCTGAGACAGACCACTGATTATCCGATTACGCGCGACCAAACCGGGCGAACTCACCGCCGCATCAGGACTCACTTCGCAGCACAGCGCGCCTTTTTCACAGATTGCCTCTGCCAAGTCGCGGTGTTCCAGTGGATAGACATTGAGGATACCACTGCCCAATACCGCAACCGTCCGTCCACCTGCATTCAACACGCCGCGATGGGCGGTTTCGTCCACGCCATAAGCCAGACCACTGACAATGGTATACCCACGCTCCGACAATGCAGCCGAGAAGCGCGCAGTCATGGCGCGTGATTGTTTCGTTGGCCTGCGTGTGCCAACCATTGCCGCCGCGCGTTGAAACAAATCGGGCGACCAACTGCCACGCACAAACAGGGTCGGTGGCTCGTCATCGAGTTCCAGTAACAGCGACGGATAATCGCTGTCACGCCGTGTAATCACACGCACACCCTGCGCTTGCCAGCGTGCGAGATTGTCGATAGTGGTCTTTACGTCAAGGGTTGTAATGGCCTGCGCGATTTTAGGGCCAACACCGGGCACTTCGCGGAGTGTTTTTGCGTCGGTTTCGAGGATGGCGCGCGGGTCATCGCCGCAATGGGCCAGCAGCGCACGCAGCGTCTTGCCACCAATATGCCGGGACAGACTCAGCGCGACCCATGCCGCCCGCCATGCCGGGTCTTTCACGCGCTATTCTTCCTCGTAATATTCGATGATGGACAGCAGCATCGTATTGGTGAAGGTGTTGACCTGCCGGACTAATGTCGCCCAATCGCTGGTACTGCGTGGTTGTGCCAATTCCGACCATGTGAGAATTGAATCAATGACAAAATCGCTGAAATAAAAGAAGCCGCGCACCGCTTGCGGCAGTGTTAATCCATCTATCGTCAATTGTTCGGCATATTCCTTGCCCAATCGAATCGCCGCCGATAAACCCGAATCGGGCGCATCCTCACTCAGATACTGGCGCAGTTCTTCCAGCACCCGCCGTCCCGCATGGCGGAGTGCCGCACGGGTAGCCTCGCTCATCGCGCCATACCAGGGCGCGTCATCGAGCCGACCATCGCCAACCTGCATCCGGGCGCGTCCCAGCGCATTCTGGAGGATAATCTGCACCTCAACAGGTTGCAGTTCTTCCTGTGCTCGCGCATAATGCGTCAGTTCCGCCATCAAAAATCGTCGATGTCCGCCCGGTGTGCGCCGAGAACGCAAGTCGCCCTTGTCTGCCCAATTACGCACTGTCGCCGGATGCACGCCCAAAATTTCCGCCGCACGTCGCAAACTCACCCATTCCGCTTGTTCGCTCATAGTCAATCCAATGATATTGCACACCCACAAGTGTCCTAATCATATAACACAGAACAAAAAAGCGCACACCGAACCGATGCGCGCCTTGAAATTCACAAATGGTCAGGGATCAGGGACGGGCGTCTAACTTCACATCCAGCGTCACAAATTGCCCGTTGCGATACACGGTCAAATTCACATCATCGCCCGGACGGGTGTTGATAGACAGGTAGCCAATGAGCATATTGAAGCCCGTTACCGGCACGCCATTGATCGCCGTGATAATATCGACTGAATTATCGGTTGCCGATAGTAATCCGCCACGTTCGGCTGGGCCGCCTGTGGTAACCCGACTGACCACCACGCCCTGTATATTGTTGGGCAGGCTGTAGGCATTGATGAGATCGAGCGTGACGCCATTGGGGGCGCTTTCGATGCCGAGGAAACTATAATTGACCGTGCCGCTGCTTATCAATTCAGGTATCACACGGGTCACGAGGTTACTCGGTATCGCAAAACCCACCCCGCTGTTAGCGCGTTCGCGACTGATAATTTGTGAATTGATGCCGATTACCTCGCCATTGAGATTGAGCAATGGCCCACCGCTGTTGCCGGGGTTAATCGCTGCATCGGTCTGAATCACCGCGCCAATTGAATAGCCATCCAGCCCTTCAATCGTCCGATTGAGTGCGCTGATGATGCCGCTGGTCAACGTCCAATCCTGGCTGAACGGGTTGCCTATCGCCAGCACCGTTTGCCCAATCACCAGATCATCAGAATTGGCAAATGTCACGGGACTCAAGCGTTCGGGTGGCACATCCACATCAATAATCGCCAAATCGGAGTCCGGGTCTGTACCGACGACTTCGGCTTCGACAATCGTGCCGTCCAGAAAACGCACATCAATGCGTTCGGCGGGTTCTACAACATGAAAATTGGTGATGATATACCCGCTGGGGTCAATCACAAAGCCGCTGCCCGAACCAATCGGTTGCAATGTCGAACTGCGTGCCCGCGCATATATCAAAATAGACACCACAGATGGACTCACACGATTATAAATCCCGGAAAAGACCTGATCCATCTCGCTCAGGACAGTGCCACCACCCACCTGTGCCGCGGGTGCATTCACCACCGGAAGACTTTCTGCGGCGGGATTATCAATGAACGTAACGGTTTGGGTGTTCGATGCGCCTGTAGACAATACAGCCGTCCCTAACACGAAGCCAAAGGCGACCAATGTCACAGCGAGGCTCAACCACATCAACTTTCTCAGGAGTCCTTTTAGGGTCACAATATCTCTCCTCTACCCCACATTCTCAGGTTTTATGATAAGGTCATTGCATAAGAAATCAATGAAACACTCGTAAACTTAGTGTAAACTCAAGATGGATACTGTTTGATGACGGTGTTATTGACTATTTCGTCGTGGTGACCGCATTTAGATGAAAATTCTTGTAAAAAATGTGTCGCAATACGTGCGGATGCCTCAATTTAACCGTCTCGTCATTACTATTGTATTCCAGAACCGGCGAAGCAACGTATAATATTTGGTAGATTTGTGTCTACAATCCTGTCTAATGCGATCAAGATCTGTCCCGATCCATGCCAAATTGGAGAATCTTATGAGTTTGCACCTGTGGCACAATCTCACACCCGGCCCTAACCCACCCGAAGCGGTCTATGCCATTGTGGAAGTGCCCAAAGGCAGCCGCAACAAATATGAATATAGCAAAAAGGCCGGTGTGATTAAACTGGACCGTGTGCTCTATAGCCCTTTGCACTATCCGGGTGATTATGGCTTCATCCCACAATCGTATTTTGAAGACCAGGATCCGATGGACATCCTCGTGATGATGAAAGAAGCGACGTTTCCGGGGTGTGTCATCGAAGTGCGGCCCATCGGCATGTTGAAGATGATTGACAAAGGGGAACGTGATTACAAAATCCTCGCTGTGCCCGTCAACGACCCGGAATATGGCGATTACAAAGACCTGTCCGACCTGCCCCATCATTTCCCGATTGAAGTTGAGCATTTCTTCATGGTTTATAAGCAGCTCGAAGGCGCGACAGTTTCCAGCGACGGTTGGGTCGGTGCAGACGAAGCAAAAACAACCATAATGCAGTCGCTGCAACTCTATCGTGAAACATTCCCGCCACAGGGTCAGGGCGTCTAATTACACCCCATCACAAAAAATGAGACATAACTGACAGACACCTCGCTGCATGAGGTGTCTGTTTTTTGTCGGTTAAGGTAAGGGCACGACGTTGCAATCTGTCAATTCAGATACCGTATCTGCCCGCACCCAACCTTCAATCAGGCTCGAACCAATCAGCACACGCACTTTGTACCAGAGCACACCGTCCGGGAGGCCATCCTGCCGCGCCCGCTCAATCACATCCATCGTCTGCCCCTGGCGGAGGGTTGTGATCCGTGGGCTGCGGGTAGAGGGGTCGGGACGGACGTTGATACTATCGACGATGACCAGTACCCGACACAAGGCTGCGGGTGTGGGTGATGGCGGCGGGGTTGGCGTGAGGGTTGGTGTATCACTCGGCGTCGGCGACGTGGTTTGTGTCGGCGATAGGGTGAGTGTCGGTGTATGAGTCGGGGTCAATGTATGGGTTGGTGTCTCGGATGCGGTTGCCGTCCACGAAGGCGTCACCGTTGGCGATGGTGTCCATGTCCATGTGGGGGTATTGGTCGGCAAGGGTGTATTAGTCGGCAGCGGCGTATCGCTGGGGGTGGGTGTTTCGCTGGGGGTATAGGTAATCGTGGGTGTCCAGGTTGGGGTATCTGTCGGCGTGGCAGACGGGAAAATCGCCCCCATCCATGAATCGCGCGTGAACAAACCCACCAGAAATACAATGATGATGATGATACCGATAATGCCCAGACTGATTACGCGCCCCCGCCGCTTTGCGCCGCGTATCGCCAATTCCAGACGCTGCAATTCGGTGCGCCGCCCTAAAATGCGGAAGGGTTCGTCACGCAGTGTTTCGAGCCACGATTCCGCTTCGCTTGTGCGACCATCCGCCAGGGCATATTCAGCCCGTTCGATGTAGCGCCCCAATAAATCGCTGACAACCACGCGATAGCGGTCATCTTGCGCGAAGTCATGCAAGCCCGCCAGCATCGTTCGGGCTTGCGCCAATTCGTTATCAAAGTTCTGGGCAATTAACGCCGCCGCACGCTCAATTACCTGTCGGGCACGCTGCATATCGCTGGCATTGCCGCGCGCATCCTGTAACATTTCCGAAATGGATGTGTCACCCGGATCGAGTTCAATCGCCAGTTCGAGCATTCGCAGTGCCTGATTGCTCAGATTCAGGCGCTCTTCCAGCGAGGTCACGCTGCTCACGCGCCCCAACGCCATTTGTGCCTGATCGGTTAACTGGGTTTTGACACCATTTAGACGACTATCCGCGTCCTTTTGGAGTTGAGTCAACCGTTGACTATTGGGCAGCAGTTGGCGCACGCGCGCAAGACCGGTGCGGATATTTTGCAACTGTGACACCTGCTCTGGCAGCGTACCACCGAGCATATTCAATTGGACAGAAATCTGGTCGGCATCTTGCTGGACACGGCGCGCCATTTCGACCCGTTCTTCGGCCTGCGGGTCGTTGGGGACAACACGCAGCGCACCCTCGTACTTGCGAATGGCTTCGGCCCAATTGTCTGTCGCGATAAGGCGATCCCCCTCGTTGAGCATCTCGCGTGCCAGCGCCAGGTCTTGAATATCCAGCATCGCTTGTTCGGCATCTTTCCAGGATAGGATGCCGCTGCGTTCGGCTAAATCGCGCGCTTCGCGATAGAGTCGTTCGGCCTCTTCGTAATTTCCGGCACGTACCAGCGAATTAGCGCGGTTATAGGACACGCGCGCATCAAACGGAATACGATGGTCGGGCACGATGCCACGAATGAGGTTATCTTCGGCCTTTTGACGATATTCCAACGCGGTGGGATTGCCCGGTTGCAGCGCCAACACCCGATTCGACAATTCAACTGTTTGCTGATATTCACCCGAATAATAGGATTCGGTCATATCGCTGAGCAAACCCTCAACATCCGACCCCCCAAATAACGGGCCTTGTCCCGGCCTGCGGATACCACCACCCGTATCACGCGATTGCAAATCCCGTTCTGGCGCAGGATAACCGGAGGAAGTCGAATACCGGGGTGGTTCGGCGGGTTTGGGTACGGGTGGCGGTGGTGCGGCTGCTGATGCACTCACACCATGACGCCCAAACAGGTCATTCACCCGCTGCGCGGCCTGGGCGTTATGTCCTGCTGCATCTTGCAAAAGGTTAATGACATCGGCATCATCGGGGTCAAGCGCCAGGGCTTCTGCCAGAATGTCTATCGCTTCGTCAATATCATCTTCATCCCCGGCGATTTCGATGCGAATACGCGCCCGCCGCACCAACCCGCGCACTGTCGCGGCTGTTGGTGAAGCCGGATTACTCAGGCGCGCCAATTCCGCAAACAGGGCTTGTGCCGACTGTTCATAGGGCGTGTTCTTGGCATCACTCAACAATTCACGCGCTTCAACTTCCGCATCAGAAATGGCGGACAGCCGGTCTACATCGTCGTCTGGCAAGGTTTGTAAGCGATAGCGCAGGTCATCCAATCGTTGTTGTAGGTCGCGCATGGGGGCATCCTTTCCTACTCCTATAGAAGATTACCGGATAGCGCGTACTGCGGCAAGGAGAAAGTGGATTTAATCCGCTTGGGCTTCACCGCATAAATGTATAAATCACATCAAAAATTTATGAATTAACTGGGGCTGAGCAACAGGGTATGATATGATAGATTCTAATTCGATGGACAATGGTTCTCTGCTATGCAACCCATACCCTTCATCCCAGCCTATAAATTTATCTTGCGCTACGACATTCGCCCGGAACACCATCATGAGTATATTCGGTATGTGTTGAGCGAATTTTTCCCGACAGCCCAATCGATCGGCTTATATCTGCTTGTCGCATGGCACATCGCCTATGGGGAATATCCCATGCGCGAAATCGTGCTTGTGGCAGATAGTCTGGATACCGCGCGCAGCGCCTTTGCTGATGAACGCTGGGAAAAGATAGAAGCGGAACTCAAATCCTATACCACCAATTACTCCACCCGCTTGATTCCTTATAAAAATGGCTTTCAAGTCTAGTGCGCCGCGAATCTTGCGCGATTGCCCCATCCGCTATCGCATTAAACCCATCGTGAAATGACTATAACGGCAGGGGATGACGTGCGGTATAATGCCCCGCATGTCACGCATCCTGAGTTCTCCATTGAGCTACATCGTCATGATATTGCTGCTGGTCGGACTGGTCTTGCTCATCCTGTCCATACAGCAGTTGCGTGTCGCGCGACGTAATCCCTATTGGCGGCAGCGTCGGGCGGCAGGCCAGCGCGGTGGGCAGTTGTTTCTTGTCGCGTTGACACTGCTTGGGCTTGGGCTTGGCATTGGCTTTCTCAGCGGGTTGGCGACGATTTTCATAGATGAATTCGACCAGCTTATCAATCCACGCCCGACCTCTTTTCCGGGTATCGCCCCCACGATTACACCCAATTTCCCGACACCCGACGTTGAAGCAACATTTGCGTTTTATCTGACGGCTACGGCTCAAATCGAACGGGGGGACATCACCGCCGCGCCTACACATACTGCCACCGCGACGGCAACCCTCACATCTACGGCTACTGCATCAAACACCCCCACCGCGACCCGCACCTTCACCGCACTACCGCCAACGGCGACCCCCACCGCGACCCTTTCTCTCACACCCTCAGAAACACCCGCGTTCCAAATTACACCACCCCCATCCGAAGTTGAACCCCATGATGATGCGGCAATCAACATCAGCACGTTGGGCTATATCCCCGATACAGACTCTGAAACGGTCTTCACTGACCAGTTTGACGCGGACGTGCGCCGGATTTATGTCTATATCGCCTTCGAGAACATGACCAATGGCGTCACATGGACACGCATTCTTTATCGCGATGGGATTGCAATACAGGGTGGAGTCTATACGTGGAGCGATGGTGAAGCGGGGAATAGTTTTTTCTTCTTCGGGCAGGCGGCGGGTTATCCACCCGGCAGCTACACCATCCAGCTATTTATCGGCGACCAACCCGCAGGCCGCACGACCTTTACGATTACGGCGTCCGAATCATGATAAGCTAGATAGGCCACGTCTATCCTGCGTCATAATCTTAAGCCCTATGTGGCTTGTGTCCGCATTAGAATAGATGTATATTCGGATTGGACACAGGTATTTGTGATTCGTGACATCACCTATACAGATGGTCAACAAAATTGAAGGACACCCGCAATGCAAGACGTAGCTCTGGTTGTTGAAGACGACAAGAGTTTGACGATGCTCTACGACCAGATACTACGTAAGCTGGGCTTCACGGTGGTGGCAGCTTCAGATGGGACGGAAGCATTGGAGCGGCTACAAAATCACACCCCTGTTGTCATTTTTTTGGATTTATTGTTGCCGCGGGTGAATGGCAAAGCAGTATTAGATTACATTTTAAATGCCCCGCATCTGAACAAAACACTGGTAGCAATCATCAGTTCCAATCAACAGGTGGTGGAAGTCCAAAATCTGCCAGCGGATGTGGAATTTTATCAAAAGCCGATTCTCCCCAAACAAATCCGCGAAATTGCACAACGGGCGCGCGCCCTTGCCACATAACGCCATGTCCTTAGCGGCACTCTCGTGTACAATTACACGCGAGCATAAGGACAAGGTAATGAAATATGGCGTTTGATTTTGAAGCTCTGGTTGGACATTTATATGTCGTTGGTGGTCGCGCGATTAATGCCGCGCCACCTGGCGCGCTGGTCGAGATTGCGCCGCAAAAGGCCGAACGCGGGCGAGAAATGGACACGATTTTCGTCCTCGTGCTGCCCTCTGGCGACTCCAATGCGCCGACGGCATTCTATGAACGGATGGCACAACTTGCTGCCGATACCTATTTTAAAACCAGCAGCAGCGTCACGGCGGGGATACGCACGGTTTTCAAAACGCTGAATGAAAATCTATTTGAACACAATACGCGCACCAAACAGCACTACGAAGCCAGCCTCTTATGTGCGGTCTTGCATAACGATGACCTGTATATCGGGCGGATTGGGTCGGGCGTGGCGGTGGTGCGCGTCAATGGCGAGACCAGAACCTTCCCCGATGACCTCGCCAATGATGAAGCCGTCTTTAGCCCGCCGCTGGGCGTCCAACCGGTTGCCAATGTGCGGATGACGCGCTATTCCATCGCCAATGGCTCACGCATGATTCTGGCGGATGACAATCTCGCAGAATTGGCGCAAGATAAAATCATCATGAGTCTGCAAACGCGCGACATCAGCGCCGTTTTAGCCACGCTCAAAGAATTGGCTGTGCTGCAATTGACGACGATGGTGGCAGAATTTGTGCCGCCGGATGTGCCCGCCCCGCTGCCCGCCCATGAAGGTGAATCAAGCGTCACCATTCAAGAAGATGTCGCCGCCGCCAAAGCCCAAACCCGCAAGCCCGAAGTGGGCGAAAAACCCGCGCGCCAACGCCGAAATCCATTCGCAGGTCTACAATCGCGGATACGGCGAGGATTGAGCGCTGTATTTTCGGGGCTTGCGCGCGGATTAGGCTTAATTGGCAACGTGTTTGACCGTTTGTTCCCGCAGCCCGACGAAAGCGAACTTGCAGCCGCTAAAGGACGCTGGTATACCCGTCCCTGGATTGCAGGCGCCACTGTGCTCATTCCAGTGGGTGTGGTCTTGCTGGTAATGATGCTGTGGTTAGCCGATGCGGACGTGTCGGATTATGAACAGTGTGTGCGCGAAGCACAAGATTCAGCGGCACTCGCGCGGGGTGTGGAATCCAGCAATCGTGAAGGTGTGCTGGCGGCGTGGTCGGCGGTACTGGTCAATGTCGAGCGCTGTTTACAGGTACGACCTGATGACACCGTGCTGCTGCCTTTACGTGACGAGGGACAGTCGATTATTGACGCCATTAACCGAATCACCCGCCGCGAGGCCGTCCCGATTATTTCATTCCCCAACGCCACCCTGTCACAAATCGTTTTGCAGGGGAATAACCTATTCGTGCTGGATACCGCCAACGGCATCGTCTATAACGCCCAACTCGCGCCAGATGGTCGTTCAGCCGTCTCCAATGTTGGTCAACCCGTAACAGGATTGAGTACGGGTGGGTCTGTCGATGGCTTTACAATGGGGACAGTCATTGGCATCGGCTATGACGATCAGGAAAATCTCATCGCCGCGGTGGATAGCAGCGGCTTACTGGTGCGCTGCCGCACGAGCATCCTTGTGCAGTGTGAGGCGCTGCGACTCATCGGTGCAGAATCATGGGTCAATCCCATTCGCATCACGTTCTACCGGGGTAGATTATATGTGCTTGACCCCGGTGCGGGTTCAGGGCAAATCTGGCGCTATGAACCTTCTACAGGCACCTATCCCAGCGCACCGAGCGAATACTTTGTCAGCGTGCGTCCACCACTGAATAATGCTGTTGATTTCAATATCGACAACGATGGCGCCGTTTATGTGTTAGAGGCCAGCGGATTGATAACAAAATATCT
>CAZTLI010000080.1:0-15625 GCA_964614375.1 uncultured Anaerolineaceae bacterium | reverse complement strand
ACGAGCTGCCTCTGCTCCACCCCGCATCGTAGACAAAAATCATAGCAAACCACTGCCCCTATGTCAACACTGACTTAACGCAGATTGCACCCTGACGCGGCGGTTGATTTCTAGTGTCCGACTCTACGCATCATCAGCATCAATAACCGAATGAGTCATCCGGTAAATCTCATCCAGAGTCGCATGTCGCGAGGATTCGATGCGATCCATCCGTTTCTGGAATTGCATCATCGCATAATTCACAAAGTCATCCACCACCAATCCAAACGGA
This sequence comes from uncultured Anaerolineaceae bacterium, assembly GCA_964614375.1. GTDB lineage: Bacteria > Chloroflexota > Anaerolineae > Aggregatilineales > Phototrophicaceae > CAZTLI01. Next base: position 15,354 of record CAZTLI010000080.1, on the reverse strand, counting down.
ATCGGATCGTAAGGTTCAAATACCTCGGTGACGACACTAATCGCAGGCATCAGTAACTCGTTCATCGTCGTTTCGGCGACATCCCACAGCGCATGATTCTCAGCGACAAGGCGGGAAATCAAGAAGATACCATAAGCAATATGCCGCGATTCATCCTGTTTGATGAGCTGCACCCCCCTGGTATTACCTGGCATGAGGCCGTTGTTCTTGAGAATCGAAAAATAGGCGTGATACCCTGTTTCCGCCAGCACCCCTTCGACAATCATGTTGTATGTCACAGCGGCTTTGATTTGCGCTTCGGGGGATTGGTCGGTCATCAGTCGATTAAGCGCATCCGGCAGCACATCATAGAAAACATGCGCGTAGTTGGGGCCGTGATAGTGGGTCAAGTCATTGCCGTCAATCTCCAGCACTTCGTTGAGAAACCGCTGAAAGAAATCGGTGTGTTTGGCCTCTTCCCACAGGAATGTGGTCAGGAACATTTCCTCTTCCAAACGCCCTTCTCTGGCGACTGCCATAATCAGCGGCAGCAAGTCCAGCGTGACGGCTTCTTCGCCAGCGACAAATAACGATGTCAGGCGCAGTACAACATCTTTTTCGTCTTCTTTTAATCCCGCCCAATCGGTCACATCCTGCGTGAAGTCAATCTCAGTGGGATTCCAGATGCCGAATTTCTTGGCTTTTTCGTATAACCGCATGGGCGGAATTTCCCGTCGAAGACCGCGTGTGGTGGTCACAAAATTCTGGTGCTTTGTAGTAGATGTCATGCCAAACCTTTCGTCAATCGGTACAAACAGTATCAGTATACTGGAAAAGCGATTGTATTTTGACAGCATATCATCAAATGTGCGCCAGTGTCTGCACATCAGCGTATCATCTGGTACACTGTGGCAAATAGCACACAATCTTACGAATGGTTAACCACATGAAAACAACACGCTTGACCGTCATCATGCTGCTTGTCATCGGAATATTTAGTTTTGTCAATGCACAGGACGGCATAACGGAAATTCCGGTTGAACAGGGTTTTGGCGCGGAATATGGCTTCTGGCGTGTGTTTTTTGATGCGCCGACAGGTAATAGTGATCTTTCGACCTATGTTGGCGGTGTGGATGTTAATCTTGGTGCTGAAATTGATGCAGCGGAACACACTATCGACATTGCCGCTTTCGAGTTTAACAATCCCGTGCTGACCGAAGCCATCATCAACGCCCATGCACGCGGTGTCGTCGTGCGGATTGTGGCCGACGACGAGCATGGGGTTGAAGACGACGATACCACGATTGGGGACTTCCAATCCGCCGGGATTGAAGTGGTCGATGATGACCGCAGCGCGCTCATGCACAACAAATTCATGATAATCGACAGCGAAGTCGTATGGACAGGTTCGATGAATTACACCATCAACGGTGTCTATCGTAATAACAACAATATGATTGCCATGCGCTCACCATTGGCAGTGGCGGCCTATCAATATGAGTTCGATGAAATGTTTGAACGGCGCGAATTTGGCCCCACCTCAACACGGCACAACGGCTATGTCTTCTGGCAGGATGGCACGCGCATTGAGATTTACTTCGCATCTGAAGATGATGTGATTGGCGCGCTGCTGCGAACGGTCAATTCTGCACAGGACTCGATTCGCTTTATGTCATTTGCCTTTACACAGGATTCGCTCGGTACGGCGGTTTTACTGCGCGCCTATTCTGGTGTTGAAGTGCAGGGCGTATTCGAGACTGTGGGCAGCGAAACCCGTTTCAGCGAAATGCCGCGCCTGTATTGCTCCGGGTTGGATGTGCGGCAGGACGGCAATCCTTACATCCTGCATCACAAAGTCTTCATCATTGACGATGAAATTGTCGTCACCGGCTCGTTCAACTTCTCGGATAATGCGCTGGCGTCGAACGATGAGAATCTGGTCATCATCTATGACCCGGTACTGGCGGCACAGTTTATTGCCGAGTTTGAGCGCCGTTGGGCAGAAGCCGAAGCGCCGGACGACGAAGATATGAACTGCAACATCTCACGGCCTGAAACACCACCGTGGCAGACATCGACAGGTGAATTGACCTGTCCCAGCGAAAATCGTACTTGCAGCGCGCTCACCTGTGCCGAAGCATACGCTTGTCTGGGTGAAGGCGTGACCAATCTCGATAGAGACCGCAACGGCATCCCGTGTGAAGAAATTTGTGCGGTTGGCGGGAATTGACCAGTTCGATTAAGGGGCGGCCTGTTTATGGTGACTGCCCCTTCACGCGGATGCAAATCCGCTCTATAATAACCATCCCCCAAACATACGTTCTGATTTGCCGTCAGGAGATATGATGCCACCGTTTGAACTGGTCTCGGAGTTTCAACCCACAGGCGACCAACCGACTGCCATCGCCGCAATGGTCGAGAACCTCAATAAAGGGCTGCGTTATCAAACACTACTCGGCGCGACAGGGACAGGCAAGACCTTTGCGATTGCCCATGTTGTCCAGCAGGTACAGCGTCCGACATTGGTCATGGCGCACAACAAGACGCTCGCCGCGCAGCTTTATGCCGAATTCAAAGAACTATTCCCGAAGAATGCCGTTGAATACTTCGTCAGCTATTACGATTACTATCAACCCGAAGCCTATGTCCCGCGCCACGATTTATTCATCGAAAAATCGACAGACATCAATGCCCAGATTGAGCGTTTGCGCCTCGCGGCGACAGCTTCTCTATTTTCACGGCACGATGTGTTGATTGTGGCGTCGGTATCCAGCATTTATGGTCTGGGTGACCCGAATAGCTGGGGCAAATATGTCGTCAATTTGAAAGTGGGCGAAGAAAAACGGCGAGATGCCATCCTGCGCGAGATGGTCAACATTCACTATACGCGCAATGACCTCGACCTCCGTCCCGGCACCTTTCGCGCACGCGGCGATACGCTGGAAGTCGTGCCCGGTTACAGCGAGACGGCCTTTCGGATTGCATTATTTGGCGATGAAATCGAACGTATCACCGAGTTTGACCCATTGACGGGCGAAATCTTGCTCGACCATGACAAAATCACCATCTTCCCGACGCGGCAGTTCGTCACCGACGACGATAAGCTGCGGCAAGCAGTCCATGACATCGAACAGGAACTCGAAGAGCAGATTGCTTACTTCAAATCTGAGGATAAACTGCTGGAAGCACAACGAATCGAACAACGCACGAGCTTCGACATCGAAATGCTGCGCGAGACCGGATTTACGGCAGGTATTGAGAATTATTCGCGCCATCTCGACCAGCGCCCAGCAGGCAGCGCGCCCTATACATTGATCGACTATTTCCCGAAGGACTTCCTGCTGGTCATCGACGAAAGTCACATGACCATCCCCCAGATTCGGGGGATGTACAAAGGAGATCGTTCGCGCAAGCAAACGCTGGTAGATTATGGCTTCCGCCTGCCGAGTGCGCTGGATAATCGCCCGCTGCAATTTGAAGAATTTAGCGACCGCATTCATCAGGTCATCTACACCAGCGCCACACCCGGCCCCTATGAACAGGAAGTCAGCGAGTCGGTTGTTCAGCAAATCATCCGTCCAACAGGCATCCTCGACCCGGTGGTGGAAGTTCGACCTGTTGCAGGGCAAATCGAAGACCTGCTGCAAGAAATTGCCCTGAGGGTCAAAAATCGGCAGCGCGCCCTCGTCACCACACTCACCCAACGCATGGCCGAAGAAATGGCGGGATACTTGAATGAGATGGGCATCAAAGCCAACTATCTACATGCCGAAGTCGATACGCTCGAACGCATCGAGATTCTGCGCGACCTGCGTTTAGGGGTCTATGATGTCATCGTCGGTATCAACCTGCTGCGTGAAGGCATCGACCTGCCAGAAGTCTCATTAGTGGCGATTCTGGATGCGGATAAAGAGGGTTTCCTGCGCTCCGAGTCTGCCCTTGTCCAGAACATTGGTCGCGCCGCGCGGCATATTGAAGGACGGGTGATTCTGTATGCGGATACCGTTACGCCGTCCATGAAACGGGCGATGGACGAAACCGAACGTCGTCGCGCGATTCAGCACCAGCACAATCAGGAGCGCGGCATCGAACCCGCCAGCATCGTCAAGGAAATTCGTGATTTGACTGACCGTGTGCGCGCCATGCAGGATCAAGCCGATGGCACGCATCCCGCTGGCGAACTCGACCTGCAAACGATGTCGGTCAAAGATATGCACACACTGGTGAAGGAACTCGAAAAAGAGATGAAAAATGCGGCAAAAGCCCTCGAATTTGAGAAGGCTGCTGCCCTGCGCGACCAGATATTCGACCTGCGCGGGGCACTCGCCGAGAAACAGGGCGCGGAAGGCGATTTGCTGCTGACGTAACCTAAACAAAAAACCGGAGGGCACTGCCTCCGGTTGTGATTTTCTATTCAGTGGGAACTTACAACGATTTACAGATCACCTACGAAGTCATACCCATCGTAAGCTGGACAGCTACGGTCAATACGGATGACATCACCCGGATAGACATAGCGCGGATTGCCGATGCCATTGAAATCCGCCAGACAGCGCATCTGCACATTGTGTAATGCCGCGACACGGTCAAGGGTGTCGTTGGGTTGGATGACGTAGAAATCGCCTTCAATGTCAATTGGGCCACCCGTCGCGCCACCACCCTGACCGAGCGAGGCGACACTATCGCCCGGATTGGTGCTCAACGCCGGATAAACGCCATACGGCGGCGCATCAGCGGGGATGACCAGTGTCATACCCGGCAGCAGTGCCCGCGAGTTGGTGATATTATTCGCCACCTGAATTGACACTGATGATACATCCAAGCGCTGACCGATGGTATCCAACGTATCACGCGGTTGGACGACATAGATTTCACCACCAGCGCCACCACCCGATTCACTTGCCACACCGCGTTCGGGAATAGCGGGATACGTGCCGTAGGGGGGTGCATCGCGCGGGATGACAATCGTATCGCCCGGACGCAATATCGCCGAGGGTCGCAGGTCATTGGCCTGCTGCATCGCAACAACCGACACATCATAACGCTGACCAATGGTATCCAATGTATCGCCACGCTGGATGGTATACGATGTCGGACGGGTTTCACCGCCCGCATCATCTCCTGAATCATCCTGTGCGCCAGCGGTCATCGCCAGCACCAGCATTAACCCCAAAATTATGACAACCCCGATAAACGTTCGCTGCTTAGAAAATTGTGCCATAACCACACTCCCGACTAAACGGGCTGAACGATAGTTTACGATTTTCATACTACCGAATTTCCACACATTGACCATCACCAATAAGTACCTGCAACCACTTTCATACGAGGTTGTACCGCAGCCCTAACGTCCACTCACTGCGCCGTCCAACCACCATCGACCATCAGCACTGTGCCATTGACCAATCCCCCGGCAGGCGATGCCAGATAAATGACGGCGGCTGCGACATCGGTAATCGTCCCCACGCGACCAATGGGCAATTTTGTGAGGACATTGGCGCGAAAATCGGGATTATCCAGTCGTTCGGCTGTGCCCGGTGTATAGATAAAGGTGGGGGCAACCGCATTGACCGTGACACCCCGCGACGCCCATTCAATCGCCAAAACTTTCGTCAGCATATTCACACCCCCTTTGGTCGCGCAATACACGGCATGACGTGGAATCGCCACCTCGCTGGCCTGTGAACTCATATTGATGATGCGTCCATAACCCTGTTGGAGCATCAACTTTCCAGCAGTCTGCGCGCAAAAAAACAACCCCTTCAGGTTCACATCCATCATCTCGTCCCAATCGGCTTCGGTGATGTCCAGTGTGTCGTGATTGTTGCCGAGTCCTGCATTGTTCACCAGAATATCAATCCGCCCATAATATTGATGTACTTCCTCCATTGCCTCACGGATGCTAATGACTTTGCTGGCATCCATAAAAACGGGCAAGGCATCGCCACCTTCGCTGCGGATTTCATCGGCGAGCTGCATCAGCGAGTCTTTACTGCGCGCCATCAACGCCACTTTCGCGCCTGCATTCGCCAACGCCCTGGCAATCCCATAACCCAACCCCATACTCGCCCCTGTGACGACAGCCACGCGGTCATCCAAGCGAAAATCAGGATAATCCATAATCAACACTCCCTCTCACGGTTTAATATAAAAAATAACATTACACATCATCATAACGCAATCACAGCGTCCGAAAGCATAAGCATGTTTAGAAAAAACAAACCACAGCACGATACGCGGACGCTGTGGCTATCAAGTCGGCTATTGATTTGTCAGGTTCTGCACGTATCTGTTAAACGACGAATGCGCCATTCTTGTAAAATGTTTCGCCATCGACAGTGATTTCACTATCCGTCCGCATATCGCAAATCATGTCCCAGTGGACGGCGCTGCGATTTTTGCTGCCGGTTTCGGGATAGCCCATGCCAATCGCCATGTGGATTGTGCCACCGATTTTTTCATCAAACAGGATATTACCTGTGAAGCGATTGATGCCAAAATTTGTCCCAATCGCGAATTCACCCAGATAACGCGCGCCAGCGTCGGTATCTAATTGCGCGAACAGCAGGTCTTCATTGTCTTTGGCGCTGGCTTGCACCACTTTGCCATTCTCAAACTGCAATTCAATGCCACTGACCGCACGCCCCCCCACAATCGACGGGTAATCGAAGCGCACCCAGCCATTGACCGACTCTTCAACCGGGCCGGTGAAGATTTCTCCCGACGGCATATTGCGTTGACCATCGGAATTGATGAATGTGCGGCCATCAATCGACAGTGTGAGATCGACATTTGGCCCACGACACACAACTGCTTGCTTGCCAACCAGCCAATCGACCTTACTCTGCTGCATCTGGCTGAGTTTTTGCCATGCCGCCACCGGGTCATCTCTATCGCAGAAAGTCGCGCCATACACGAAGTCTTCATACTCTTCGAGGCTCATATTGGCTTCCTGTGCGCTGGCTTCACTCGGATACCACGTACCGACCCAGCGAAATTCCTTATTCGCTGACCGATTCAGGCGCGTCGTCAACCAGGGGCTGCGCGCTGCTTGCAACTGCTGCATCCGTTTGGCGTCGATGCCTGTCATCGCGCGAGTATTCGGCGTGCCACTCACCCGAATATAGACATCGGCCTGTTCGTAATACAGGGTCTGGGCGGGGTCGAGCCATTGCATTTGCGCTTCGCTGGCTTCACGAAGAAACGTGCGCTCCATAAAGGCGTCGCTGATAATCAAGGTGGGGTTGCCACCCGCTGCCAACACTTCGCCGTAGACTTCTCGCAGCGCAGGCACAACCGACACATCCCCCAGAATCCCGACCCAATCGCCGGGTTTAACCTTTGTGGAATAGTTGACCAGCAGATTTGCCAACCGCTGCAAACGGATGTCGTTCATAATGTATCTCCTCTCCTCATACACTACATCACATAAAAACAGCCCCTTCAATACACGAAGAGGCTGCTCTCATAAGACAAGTTCAAGCGCCTAGATCAATTTCTGGGCTGCGGACAACGCCGAGACGAAATCGACTTCATTACCCATGACAGGGACATACTCGGCATAACGGATAACATTGTCTTTATCCAGCACAAATACCGACCGCTGGCAGAGTCGCCACTCGACATCATGAACACCATAATCATCAGCAAATTTCATATCGCGGACGGTGCTGAGGGTTTCGGTGTTTTCAATGCCTTCGTTGCCACAATAGCGTCTGAGTGCGAACGGTGAATCGGCACTAATGGTCAATATGGCAACGTTATCGCCGAATTTTGCGGCCTCTTCGTTAAAGCGACGTGTCTGTGCGGCACAGACACCCGTGTCAATCGACGGAATCACACTCAGGATTTTGACTTTACCGTCATAGTCCGCCAGTGATTTGATGGTGTGGCTATTCGTTACCAGCTTAAAATCGGGCGCTTTCGCACCCACTTCCAGCATATCGTTACGCACAGTATGCTCTTTATCGCCAACGCGCATTCCCGGACGACCCATCATACTCTCCTGTGTACTCACTAACTGAACGTATTAAAAGATGGCGCATATTATAAACAACTATCAGCAAAAATGGGTATCGTATCCGCATAAGAGAACGATATGAAATTGCTATAAATCACCATAACGCCAGACACCATCCACCATCGTCGCTACAACTTGCACCTTGAGCAGGTCGTGGCTCGGAATAGCATAAAGGTCACGGTCAATCACAACCAAATCCGCAAGAAATCCCGGCACGAGTTTGCCGAGTCGCGTTTCCAATCCAGCGGCATAGGCGGGACCAAGCGTATAGCCGCGTAATGCCTCATCCAGCGTGAGTCGCGCTTCAGGATACCAACCGTCCACACCCGGCGATCCATCAGGGCGGCGGCGCGTCACTGCGGCGAAAATGCCAGCGAACGGATCGAACGGCTCAACCGGCGAATCAGACCCAAAGGCCACGACGACACCTTGATCGAGTTGGATACGCGGATTATAGGCATAAGCGCCGCGACTGCCCCAATAGGAATCCGACATCTGGTAATCCGATGTGGCATGAATGGGCTGCATGGATGCAATCACGTTGAGTTCCGCTAAACGATGGGCATCATCTGGATGGATAATCTGCACATGCTCGATACGATGACGGCGCTGCGATGGCACTTCACCACGCGCGACCTCTTCCCCACGTACAATTTCATAGACATCGAGCACATCATGCACTGCCCGGTCACCAATCGCGTGGATAGTTGAAGGGATTCCGGCAGCGCTAGCACGGCTGACCAGTTCTGTCATTTCTTCTTTGTCAATCGTGGCGATACCATAGTTGTCTGGTTCGCCTTCATAGGGGTCAATCATATAGGCGGTGCGCGGCCCCAATGCGCCATCGGCAAAAATCTTCAATCCACCAATTCGCAACCAGTCATCACCAAATCCCCAGCGAATACCAAGGGCATGAGCATGAGGTATCCATTCACGATTGATATTCTTCACCACGCGCAAACCCAATTGACCGCGTTCGCGCAGCACTTGTAACGCCCGCAAACACGACGGCCCATCATAATCATGCAGACTGGTTAACCCTGCGGCTAAGGCGAGGTCTTGTGCCCGTGTCATGTGCGCTGCGAGTTGTTCTGTCGATATATCAGGAATCGTCGCCCCAACCAGTTCCATCGCCGTCTCAAAAAGCACCCCGGTGGGTTGACCGCTGGCATCGCGCACAATTTGACCGCCATCCGGGTCAGGTGTATTGGCAGAAATATGTGCCAAACGCAACGCCGCGCTGTTCACCCAGGCGGCATGACCACTCTTTGCGCTTAAATAGACTGGATTATCGGGTGTAATCGCATCCAGTCCCGCAGCCGTGGGAAAAGCTCTATCAGGCCATATATCTTGCGTCCACCCGCGTCCGAGTATCCATGTGCCGGGTGGCGTATTCCGCGCGCGTTCGGCGACTCGCTGAATTGCTTCCTCTTTGGTGGGGACTTCAAATAAATCAACCATATCCAGCGCACGCGCTGTCCATTCCCAGTGAATGTGGGCATCCGTCAGGCCGGGAATCACATAACGCCCCGCTAAATTGGTGCGGATCGTTCGCGCCGACGCCAGAGCTAGCATGTCATCGTTGCCGCCCATTGCCACAATCCGTCCGCCGCTAATCGCCAGTGCAGACACACGGGGAGATGAAGAATCAAGTGTGATGATCGTGCCATTATAGAGAACAGTGTCAATCATTGTTGGATTCGTTCCTGACCGCATCCAGCGTTTGTTGGACTTCTTCAGGCGTGGGCGACCCGTCTAAGGCGAAGCGTGTGACCGAAATCGCCGCTAATCGGGCCGCAACCTGCAAGGCCTTCGACATATTGTGATTAAACAACGGTAAACTGCACAATAATGCCGCTGCGAAGATGTCGCCCGCGCCTGTTGGATGGAGTTCTTCGACCTGTGGGGTGTTATAGGTCGTGGGTACGCCCTTGTGATAGTATGTGCCGCCTTTGGCGGAGCGTGTGACGATGAGATGCTCAACCATGTGACGATATTCTTCTTCAAGTTCAGGGGCTTCGCGAATGTCTTCTTCGCTAAATACCAGAATATCCATCGCTTTTAAGGCCGCTTCGTCATACCAACGTTTGAAACGCACCAACCCATCATCACCCCAGCGCCGCAGCCACCCTTGCAGCGTTACGAGCACGGTGGCATCGGGGAATAAATCGGCGATGCGCGGGTCTACTTCGTCGGTCAATGGGCCCAGATGCACCAGCGGCGCAGTTCGCCATTCATCTGGCACATCCCCCACACCAATTTTTGCCGCCACACCGCGCAAATATTGATTGCGTCCCTGCGGTGTATATACATTCTCAAAGGTTGAGGTCGCGTCCGCATCAATGATATGCAGCGCGGCATAGGGTTCGAGTTCTGCGACTAGCGGTTCATTTTTAGCGGCGCTGGTCAAGACACCCGTATTTAAACCAAAAGCATGGACAACCCGCGACGCATAGGACACAGTGCCACCCAGATAGCGGCTGTTATCTTTGCCGATGTCAGCGGTCATGTGCCCGATGAGGAGATAATCAATTGTTGAAAGAGTCATTACAACGTTCTTTTTGTGATGAAAATGCCATTATCATGGGCGCGCTTAAATACCATTTTTGTGACCGCCGACCCTATATATCAACAGCGCCAATAAAAAGATGGCCCATAACCAGAAAGGGTGGGACAGGGGTGCTATGGGCATGGCATTAGCGCCTTGAAACGCGCTGAAGGCCGCTGTGTTTCATACTTTTAATCGTTGAGCCAAAAGATATGCCATTACTTTGGCACAATCGTCACTTTGCGCGAATCGCCTTCGCCCACACTGCGCGTCGTCACATCCGCACGATTTCGCAGCGTCAGATGGATGATACGACGCTCATTGGGTGGCATCGGCTCAAGCGTAATGGTACGTCCCTGCTGCACGCACTGGTCAGCCATCCGCAGCGCCAACAAACGCAGGCGTTCAGACCGTCGCGATTTATAACCATCGACATCAATAATGATATTGGCGCGGCGCTGTAAACGACGACTGGTAATCAAGCGCGTGATGTATTGCAGTGAGGCCAGGGTCTCGCCACGTTTACCAATCAAGCTATTGACGGACTGCCCACTCACATCCAGCATCCAGGGCGCAGGTTCGCCATCGCGGGTCGGGTCGGCGCGACGCACCTCAACCTCCGCGCGAATCCGCATTTTGCCGAGCAATTCCAGCAGCACTTCGCGCCCTACTTTGGCGTCATCTTCGCTGATTTCGTCATCACTATCCTCGTCGTCGTCACTCACATCGGCAGTAGGAGCAGGCGCTGCTTGTGGTGCGCGACCAATCAACTGGAGGCGAACCCGCGCTTCTCTAGCGCCAATTCCAAACACACCCCGACTTGGCTCTTCCAATACCTCGACGATGACATCCGTAACCGTCACGCCTAGCTCTTTTAGTCCTGCTGCAACCGCCTCTTCAACAGTCTCCCCTGTACATTCAATACTGGTCATAGGTACACATCCCCACAAAGGATCAAACAGGTAATTATCAATACATACAGGTTGCAGCCAATTCATGACTACAACCCGCTTCATACGCAAGATAAAATTGAATCAGGTGCAGCGCGCTTACTTCGCCTTCGCTTTGTTGGCCTTTTTACTGGATCCACCCGCCGGTGCAACCGCCAGACTTTCGTCATCTGACGAACGCCCACGCAGGCGACTGAGACCGCCGTTTGCGAGCAAACCATATTGGAAAATACCGACAATGTTGGACACCACGAAATAAATCGACAAGCCCACAGAGAATGACAACGAGAAGAAGCCAAACATCAACGGCATGATCGTCGTCATCGACTGGGTGACTGCCTGCGCTTGATTGGGCTGTTCATCGCCCTCGGTTTTCGTTGGTGAAGGCATGGCAAATTTCTGTTGTATCCACGTCGTCGCCAGCACCAGCAAAGGCAAAACCAGTGCATACTGTGGATTCAACGTCGGCGGCTGAGTCAAATCCATACCCAGCCAGAAGCGTTGCAGCGGAATCAAGCCATCCAAACCGGGCACAAGCAACCGACTCGGCAAATCAACTAATTGATAGGGTGTGGCGGCAAGGGCATGAATGATGGCCTGATAGAGACCGATCAAAATCGGGAATTGAATGAGTAAGGGCAAACAACCCCCAAATGGATTGACGCCATGCTCTTTATACAATTCCATCTGCGCTTGCGACAGCTTCTCGCGGTCATTCTTATATTTCTCTTGCAGCTTCTTCAATTTCGGCTGAAGTTCCTGCATCGCTTTCGCTGATTTCTGCTGCTGCACGGTCAACGGATACGTCGCCAAACGAATGATAATGGTCAGCACAATAATCGCCAGCACAATATCATTGCTCAATACCGAATAAAGCACGGTCAGCAAGGTGACAAACGGGTTGATGATTAAATCCCACATACGATTACAACTCCATTGGGCCAGGTTATTGAGATGGATATGTCCAAAGACTCTGGCCTGTATCCAGTCGGTAAGCTGTCAGTAACGCACCCGGATTAACTGTGCTGATGACAACCATAGGGTCGATATTCAAGGTATCAGTAGGCGAAATGACGACCATATTCGACAGAATTTCACCAGCTACCTGCCGGGTAAATAGTTCTTCACCCGTAATGCGATCCAGCCAGAACACGATACCGTCGCGGGTTGCCACAATCACATGCGTGTCCGTTACCACCGGTTGGGCACGAATGCCGAGTGTGCCAGTCTCGAAGCGCCAGACTTCCGCCAGGTCGTCTGTCGTGTCCAGCGCATAAACTGCACCGCTTAAATCGCCAAAGAACAACACATCATTGTAGACAACGGGCGTACTCCACACCCAACTAGCGGTAGCATACTCGTTCAAGATTTCACCGTCAATTGAAATCTCGAAAATTGCCCGTGCAAAACTACCCACATAGAGTCGATTGTTATATATGAGGGGCGTCGCCGCGACACCACCGCGCAAATCCACTTGCCACAGTTCGGCACCTGTTTGCGCGTCAATAGCGTAAAGGATGTGGTTCATCGACCCAACGTACAAAACACCTTCGTCCAGCAGCGGCGTCGCCCACACCCCTTCGGCAGTCTCAAAAAACCAGACCTGTTGAAACGTTTCGCGGTCAACAGCCGCTAATCCGCCAGAAATGAATGACACATAGTAATAATTGTCATCCATGGCAACATCGGCAATGACTCCGCCAAGAAGGTCATGACCATCAGCATCGGCAACCCGCGCCGTCGCCAGGCTAAACTCGTACATGAAACCGGTGGACGAGGCAAACAACAGCGACGAACCGTCCGCCACCACAATCGGGGCAGAAAAGAAATTCGCGCCCTCTAATTCGTTGCCATCCACGCGCCAGGGGCGGGGATTGCCCTGTTCATCCAGGCGCGGGTTGCCATCGGCATCGACAAGTTCAACCGCCAATCCCCTCGTGGGATCGATCTGAATGATTTCGGTATTAAACGCGACGACGAGGGTTTGATCGTCGCCAATTGTGCTAACAGAAGGCCAACTTGTGCCGATGCGAATAGGCGCACAGGCCGATGCGAAAACGACGATAAAAACCAAAATGCTCAGCCAGCGATGTGGATGAGATGATTGCTCATTAAACAATGATCCGTTCACTCCTTAGGCGGCACAGGATCATACCCGCCCGGATTCAGCGGATGACAGCGCGAAATCCGCTTGATACCGAGCCATGTTCCCTTGACCACCCCATGAATCTCGATAGCTTCATAGGTATACATCGAACAGGTTGGTTCAAAACGACATGAAGAGGGCAATACGGGTGAGATAAACCGTTTATAAAAACGGATCATCGCCAATGCAATCGTCTTCATGGGTGTTCCTCCAGTAAATCTGCCCGATACAACAATTCACTTAATATACGCAGCACATCGGCGTATGGTTGCCCAACAAGCGTTGGACGGGCGATGAAGGCAACGTCGTACCCTGTGAGGAGATGTGGGTGTAAGCGCCGGATACCTTCGCGTAGTAAGCGGCGAACTCGATTGCGGACAACGGCATTCCCTAGCTGTTTGCTGGTGATAAAACCATAGCGATTATGGGCTAAACCATTCGAGGCCAGACTCATCATCAACATCGGATGACGATAGGCCCGACCTTGCTGCTTCAAACGTTCAAAGGCGCTCGTATCACGCAGGCGCAAGCGCCGTTCCATACAAGCTGTCTCAGGCTTTCCAATTCACCTTCTTAACGTGATTGGGGGTCACTGTCAATTGATGACGACCACGCGCACGCCGTGCTTTTAAAACACGACGTCCACCCCGGGTTGTCATCCGCTGACGAAAACCATGAACACGTTTACGACGACGAATTTTGGGCTGCCAGGTTCGTTTGGTTGACATCTTCACCTCTTGTTTGATTGTTACAAATTCTACAACCCAGAGTGGAACAGTATAACCTACAAGCCATAGCCCGGTCAACCCAACGCTTGCAAACAGCCAACACTGTCAAGTATAATTTGGGATTAGTCTATATATTGAACCAGTAATAATCATTTGAAATCCTGTCGCTCCCAAAAAATATATTGCTAGATATCGCGAATCCACAACTGCCCATCAAGAAACCCGATATGGGTGAGTAACTGAATTATCAAATCTGTCGTGTCGAACACAAACTTACAACCGAACTACACCATAATTCATCCAACACCCTATCTACAAGCAGCGTTCTGCGCCTTTTGTGTTGCTCCACTCATGCGCGTGGAGTTCAGCGCGACACACAACCAACCGCCTAATCAACGTGGAGGTACGCCTCAGTATGCAATCATATTCATGGATGCAGAACTTTGAGATTTCACCAGAAGACATTGAATATCTATCCAATGTCTTGCTGGAAGGGGAAACCCCGCTCACGAGCCAGCAATTGGCATTGCAATTGATCGAAAAGCGTCTGCACGACCAGCATCAACAACTCGAAGAAAAATATAAAGATACGCTCGTCTATAATCCATCTCACAGTTATAAGAAGAAACAGCGTATCATTTTCCCGGCGTTGAATTATGCCATCGGCACAGTCACAGGCTCTCGGCCCGGACAGAATACAGAATATGGTGACTTTAACGTCATTGCCGTGGACTTTGAGGGCGACAACGGGCGCAATTCGCGTGAGTTTGCCAGCGATTTACAAGTACCGCATAAACTCAATGAAGCCGAGCGCAGCGACCTCACCACTGTGACCGACGAAAGCGCCGAAGACATCCTCAGTCATTACAGTGCAACCCTCCTCCCGCAATTAGACCAGTATCTGCACGAAAAAACCGAGTTCACCCGGATTACCGGACACTGGTTTCCTAAAGAACTCATCCCCGAAGTCGATATGGGCAGTT
>CAZTLI010000079.1:4791-15697 GCA_964614375.1 uncultured Anaerolineaceae bacterium | reverse complement strand
TAAGGCGGGTATCTGCTATAGTCAGCACGCTTAAACAGTTCGTATTGGGATATGGAGACGATGACATGACGCACATTGGGATTATGATTGAAGGGCAAAATGGCCTCAATTGGGATAATTGGAAACAAGTGCTGCAAACGGCGGAAGAGACGGGCTATCAATGTGTGTTCCGGTCTGACCACTTCACCAACGCCAGCGGCGATGACATCGACTCGTTGGAATTGTGGACATCGTTGACCTATGCCGCCAGCCACACCCAAAAAATCGAATTTGGCCCGCTGGTGACTCCAGTCACATTCCGCCATCCGTCCATGACTATTCGCTATGCCGCAGCAGTAGACGACCTCAGCGGCGGACGACTGGTGTTGGGCATGGGCGCGGGCTGGCAGGAACGTGAACACACCAAATTCGGCGTGCCCTTTTACGACTTTCCAAAACGTTTTGCTATGTTGACTGAGGCGCTGGATATGACCCGTCTGCTGTTTGATAGTGACGAAGCTGTCCATTACGAGGGTACACATTTTTCGCTGAAAGACGCCGTGCTGCTGCCACGTCCACAGCGTAAGGGCGGGCCACCCATCCTCATCGGCGGCAATGGCCCCAAACGCACACTGCCACTCGTCGCAAAATATGCCAGCGAATGGAACGCCGTCTATCTCGACCACGCAACCTATAAAGACCGCACTGGACAGCTTAACGACCTGCTCGACAAACAGGGTCGCCAGCCATCTGATGTCAAACGCTCCCTGATGACGCAGGTCATCTATGATAAAGACCAGTCCGCTATCGAAAAGCGCCTATCTGAGCGTGATTCATCTATTGCTGCGATGCGTGAGCGGGGTTTGATGGTTGGCACAGCGCCGATGATTATCGACCAGCTTGGCGCATGGGCAGATTTAGGCGTCGAACGTTTTATGCTGCAATGGCTCGATCTCGAAAATATCGACAAAATGGGCGAACTCGGACAGGCCATCAATCCCCATTTTCATTGAAACAGGTTGAATAGTTGCGCTGGGTAAGGATTTTCTGCCAGAAAACCCCTACCAGAGGCTGTCAATCCCAATTCGTCACAACTCACCGAAACCTTTTCGCACTATTCCGACTCTATATCGTAGCTGTGTCTATCGAGTCGAGGTGCGAGGTATGTTTGACTATCCCGATAAACCCAAACGCAAGCGCAAACAGAGCAATCCCTACAGCCGCCGCTTCATCCTGATATTTGGCTTCGTCGTCGGCCTATTTGTAGCGGCTATTGCCTTTCTGGGGCTTGTGGTGTTTACCGTCACACCTGAACCTCTTGAATCGCCCGTGCAGGTTGTGGCGATTGATCTCTCCGCCACGCCGCTGCCCTATAACTATGGCATGTCGCCCGCTCACTTGACCGCTACCGAAAACGCCATCCGCGCCATGTTGACACCAGAACCGATTGTGCAAATGGTGACGCCGCCTCCGCCGAACTGCTATTGGGTGATGGCAACAGCAGATGATCCGATTCGTGAATCGCAATTACGTCATTTACTCGATGAGGCGGGCTATACAGACGCCATTGTCACCGTCCGAGCAGATGGTGAAGATTATGTTTGTGGCAATGGTCAGACGCGAGAGTTTCACATGATGGTCTCTGTTCCCACGATTACAGTGCCGTTGGATGAGACTGAATTACTGAATAACACATCCTATCTGGGCAATATTGTGGCTGAACTGATGGCTTATGTCACCGCCACCAACCCACACCCACCTATTGCCGCTGTCATCATATTTATCTATGGCAATCAACAGCGCACATGGAATGCCTCACTACCCGATGCACAAAATGCACTCGGCGCAGGTGAATCGGGCGCGGCACTATGGTTTGCTGGCTTCATGGGAGAATGATTATGAATACGACATCTCAACCCCTAACCCGTTTTCAGAAAGTCATGGGCATCGTGGCGCTGGTTTGTGTTGGCGTGATGAGCATCGTAGCGGTGATGATGGTGGTTACATTAGCAGATAACAACGTCGCGTCTGCGGGCGACATCTTCACCAACACAGCACTATTGGATGCGGATATGATTTCGCCGACAGCACCTGTACCATACTGTATCAATCGGAATACGGTTTTGCCCGACGATCATCTCACCGGGAATATGGCGATGCGATTCACTGAACGCTTTCCAACATCCAACGCGGTCGTTCAAGTTTATCAACACCGTGATGCTGGACGTATCTGTGTGAATCCGGGTGGGAATGTGCCGCCGACACCGACCAATCTCTATGACCATGTGGCAGTGCTGTATTATTTCTTCGTTCCAGTTGAAGCGATTGAGGATGTGAATACTCTGAGTGACTATATGGTATTCATCCTGAATATCACACGACCCTATATCTACAATTACAATGCGCTGCCGGGTACGCTCCTGGTTACATTTGCCGACAGCCGAAACCAACTGACGTTCCACTTCTCATTCAACGACGCGATGAATATGGGATTGTATAATGTGAGCAACAGTGAACTGATGCCGCTGCTAATGAGCACGATAGACGGGCAGGGTAGTCAATGAACGATATTGGCGACAAACCCAAACGTAAACAAACTCAGCAATCGTCTTTTCTGGTTACGCTTATCCTTTTAGGAGCGATAGTAGTTGGACTCGGCATTTTTCTTAGCATAACACTGTCGAGCAATCGAGCCAGCAGTGAATTGCAAGCGACTGCAACTGCTGTCATTGCCAGCAATATGACCCTTGAAGCACACCTCACAGAGACTGCTGTCGCGAGTATCGCCGTCACAGTTGATGATGTTATGCCAATCGACGCAACAGGCACAGCGATTTCAAACCTTAGCCCGACCTCCCACGACCCACCACCGACGACACCTTTCGACCCAACAGGGACAGCAGCCGTTCAGTATACGCAAACTAGAATTGCAGCAATGACCGCAACCATTCATGACGCGCCGATTGTACCAACAGACCCCCCATCGCCAACGATGACACGTACACCCGGTTTTGCAACCACCGTGCCGTGTGCATGGTCATGGCATCGCGAATCACTGCCGGACATTACGCAGGCAGTACAAAATGCGCTCGATGAAGCGGAGATTAACGCCGAAGTCGATGTCTATGCCTTTGGCGAAATCTGTAGCGCGCCGGGTACACAAGGCCGATTCGCAGTGATGGAGACAGACTTTGATTTCACCATCGTCGTTGAAGACATCAATGACACTGCCACAATGGGCGACATCGCCGCAGACATTCTGCAAATCATCGTTAATTATCCACCGGACGAAACACCGGGACCAAATCCGGGACGTATTATTTTCATGTATTCCAATGACGATGAACGCATCAATGTGATGGTGCGCTATAACCATGCAATGGATAGGCTGGAGGCAGGTCTGACCGGTACAGACCTGTTTAACGCCCTGCAAGAGTAGATGGCTTACTGGTTGCTGGCGAACTTATCTAAGAGGATTTCGAGGCGGTCAGCCAGATTGCCACCTTCCGCTAGCTGTGTGTGCATTGTGGCGATGAATTCGCCCAGGGGTTTGGACTGCACACGCGCCTGCATATGCCCGATGGCAACAGGCCACTTCGTACCCGATTGTACATCTTCTAGCATGAGTTTGAATTCGCTGGCAGTCGGTTCGGGTGCGCTGTCGCTCACGCGCTCGATACATTGCAGGACACTATACCCATCACGCAGGTCGGCGATGAAGGACAGTACAGTGTCATTCAGTTGGGTGTTGAAGGCCTTGACATCCATAAGTTGGGTTCTCCTATAACCAAAGGCTTCGAGTTGTTCTTTCGGTACAGTTACGAATAGGTCGAGCAGGGTGCGCCCCCACAGGCGCATCATCCCGAACAGACCATGCTGTTTGCCCATATCACGGCACAGGTCGGCGAATACCTGCGCCATCAAATCGCCATACTCACGGCGAAAGGTGCGGGGATACAGGTACAGCATCAGCTTATAGAGAGCGATAGATAGTTTCATCAGGCGTTCCCCAATAGACGCTTGCGCTGCGCTAAATGGACGAGCGCATCCAACCGCCGCGCCTCTGCCCGCGCGACGATTTCACCAAAATTGGTGAGTGTGTAGTAGCGCCGTCGCTGGTCATCGAGGTCAGGGTCGGGGCGTTCATCGGTTTCTGCGATGAGTCCGGCCTCCAACATGCGTTTGATAGAGCCATAGAGCGTGCCCGGCCCCATTTTGACCTGTCCAGCCGACACCGTTTCGACTTCTTGCATGATGGCGTAACCGTGTTTTTCGCCATCGAACAGCGCCAGCAAGATATGAAACACTGCCGGAGTCAGCGGCAGCATATCATCGGGATTGCGCGCTTTTGCCATGTCTAACCTCTCTATCTGTCATCGCTATATTGACTATGGATATATCAACTACGGATATAGTAAAGCGATTCTGATTTTCTGTCAAGCCGCAAAAAATATCGCCCACTCAAGGCCCGGGCTGAACCTGCTGCGAATCTGTTTAAAATTTCTTAAATGGACTAAGCTGGCAATTGTAACCTGTCTGTACGTCACGTATAATCGGTTTGTTTGGACATAGACACTACACAAGACGGACGATGGTATGAGCAGACGAGTCATCTATCCCTTCACAGCTATAGTCGGTCAAGACCGCATGAAAATGGCGCTTGTCCTCAATGCGATTGATATGCGAATTGGCGGCGTGTTGATTCGTGGCGAACGCGGTACCGGTAAATCCACCGCTGCCCGTGCCCTCGCTGCGCTGCTGCCCGAAGTCGATGTCATTGCCGACTCGCCATTTAATGATGACCCGAACTCACCTGATACGTGGTCGGACATTTCGCGTGAACGGTATGGCAATGGCAAAAAACCGCCTGTTGAACGCCGTCGTATCCGGTTTATTGATTTGCCTGTCAGCGCGACAGAAGACCGCGTGGTCGGCACGCTCGATATTGAAAAAGCCATCCAAAAGGGCGAACGTCAATTTGACCCCGGTGTACTGGCTGCTGCTAATCGTGGGATTTTGTACGTCGATGAAGTGAATTTGCTTGATGACCATGTGGTTGACCTGCTGCTTGATAGTGCCGCGATGGGTGTCAATGTCGTTGAGCGCGAGGGCATTAGCTTCAGCCATCCCGCGCGTTTTATCCTCGTCGGCACGATGAACCCGGAAGAGGGTGACCTGCGTCCCCAGTTACTCGACCGGTTCGCGCTATCTGTCGAAGTGCGTGGGATTGATGCGGCACAGGCGCGCGTGGAAATCCTGGAACGGCACATCGAACATGAACATGATGCCGAAGCCTTCCTCGAAAAATGGATGCCGGAAGAACATAAACTCAGCGAACGCATTGCCGCCGCCCGCGAGATTGTCGATGACGTGCAGTACACGCGCGGCGACCTGCGGATGATTGCGCTGATGACCAGTTCGATGCACATTGATGGTCACCGTGCCGACCTTGTGATTCTGAAAACCGCGCGTGCCCATGCTGCGTTTCAGGGTCGGCGGCAGATAAACCGCGATGATATTTTGCTGGCAGTTGAATTGGCGATTCCACATCGCTTGAAGCGCGGTCCTTTTTCCGACGCACAGGTGAATATGGATGCGCTCGCCAATCAATTGGAGCAGATGGAGTCGGAATTGGCAGACAGCGACGAAGACGCCGAAGCCACCACAACCAGTAACGAACAAACCGCTTCAGATAAAAAAAAAGCGAAACGGTAAGTAATCAATCCGAAAATCCAGACCCGGACATCGCCGATGCCCAACCCGCGCCACAGGATGTCTTTCAGAATCAGGATGGCAAGTGGTGGGAAGGCGGCAAGGATGTCGAAACCGGGGCGGAATTCCAGACGCGCACGATACAGACCAATCTCGATAAAATGTCACGCCGCCAAAGCGGACGCCGTTCTCGAACACGTACCGAACGTAAACGGGGACGGTATGTGCGCGCCAAACCCGCTGGCGAACATCCCTCGGACATCGCCTTCGATGCCACTTTGCGCGCGGCGGCGCCCTATCAACGGGCACGCGAACAGCAAAAAGAAGAAACGGGCATGGCCTATGCGCTCCAACGCAGCGATTTGCAAGAAAAGGTGCGCGTGCGTAAAGCCGCCAACTTGATCTTATTCGCTGTTGATGCCTCGTGGAGTATGGCCGTCAGCGAACGGATGCAAGCGACCAAAGGCGCAATTATGTCCCTGCTGACCGATGCCTATCAACGCCGTGACCGTGTGGGGTTGGTCGTATTCCAAAAAGACCGGGCTTCATTGGTTCTGCCACCAACCAATTCTGTCGTGCTGGCGAAACACGCGCTGGCAGATATTCCAGTAGGGGGTAAAACGCCCCTGTCCGCCGGTCTGCTCCTGTGTTATGACACAATCAAGCGTGAGATCACGCTGCACCCCGACGTAATGCCAATGCTGATTTTGTTGACCGATGGCGCGGGCAATGTGTCGATGAGTGGTGATCTGTCTCCACAGGAAGAATCGCATCGCATCGCCCGGATGATTAAAGAAGCGCACA
Organism: uncultured Anaerolineaceae bacterium; assembly: GCA_964614375.1. Lineage (GTDB taxonomy): Bacteria > Chloroflexota > Anaerolineae > Aggregatilineales > Phototrophicaceae > CAZTLI01. The sequence continues at coordinate 9,202 of CAZTLI010000079.1, read as the reverse complement.
TCAAAACGGTCACTATCAATATGGAGCATGTCGCCTTCGATCAGGGTTTAGCCAGTCGCCTCGCCGACCAATTGGGTGGGCCGTGTTATACCCTCGCCCAACTCCGTGCCGATACATTGCTCGAAACCGTCCGCCGCGAGATGGAATTTAAGTAGTCGCGCCTACATCAGAATGGTTTATCAGTCCGTATGGTATGAGCGCTATTGCGGATTTAGAACAAAAATTCTATCACTGATTTATTGAGGTCGTTATGGACTGTTATCAGTATCTGTGCCCTTTTGGGGGCAATAAAGATATTGATAGTATGAACGGTGCGAATGTAATTGCAGAAACGAACACAAAGATGGTTTCGCTAATGTCAAGTGAAAATTCTACGGTGGATGTATTGGCGCAGAAAAACATCTCTTTGTTGCCGATTACAAGAATGGTTACCGCTTGAATAAATTTCTGCTACTTAATCTCCCTCTACTACTCAAACACCTCAACGGCGATGCCTTTATCGCCGAGTGCGCTACGGAGGTCGTCGGCCTGCCCCGCGCGGATGATGCACGCCATTGGCCCCAGTCGTCCGCCGAGATAGCGCCGCAGAGTAGGCGTATCATAGATGTAGTCGAGCGTTTCGGGCGCGGTGGTACGCAAAATCAACACCTGCTCGAAGGTCACGGCGGAAGCCGCCCCCGCTTGCCATGTCTGCAACAGTTTGACCAGAGTCGGCGACAGCGGCTGGTCGTCAATCATACGGCGGATGAATGACGCAATATGTTCAGTCGTGATGCCCTGTTCGGATGCGCGCTGGATACCCTCTGCATCCAGTTTATAGATGTAGGGCGCGCCATCCAGCGTCGCGGCGGCTTCCCACATCGTAAACCGTGATAATTGAAAACGGTCTATGCGCGATACCCGACGCGATGCCTTGAGTGTGCCATCATTTTGGACATCGACCTTATCTTCCTGTTCAAACGGGGTAGGCCATGTGCCGTCGCTGATGAACGCCCGTCCATAGGCGGTTAACCGCACGGCATCTTCGGCTAAATCGACCAGACCGAGCCAGTGCATCGGCCCCAGAAAGTAAAATTCCAGCAGCGCCCCCTCCACCGCGTCCCAGCTTTCAAATCCATCCAGATAGTCACCCGCCTCGTTGCGAATGTACCAGCTATCATAATCGCCGCCAGGACGTTGAAAGTCCGGGTCGTCTTCTTTCAGGGCGAAGATCAATTCGTCAATTGACCACCACGCATTTTCCGGGACGACTTCGTGAATAAAGTTGATGATCGCCTTGCGCGCGACCACCGGGTCATAAGGCCAGCCTGTGGGTTCGGGAAAGAGGCCGGGGACGTGCCACAATTCGCGATAGACTTTGTTTTCGCGCCACGCATCGACCAGCCACTTGACCTGCTGCGCCCGCGATGCGCTCAACCAGCGGCGGGCTTCGGCGCGCTGGGGATGCGCGCGACCTTCCTGTACATCAATCAGATTTGCGCCCACACCGACACCGACTAAAAACGCCAACCGTACCGGGTCTTGAACCAGTAAATGGGGTAGCAAACGCTTCTGGTCAGCTTCCGCCAGCGTTTCGCCGCCTACTTCTGGACTGTACAGTTGCAAATACGCCAGCAGCGTCGTCAAATCATCAACCACCGACGTATCGGCCTGCTGAATATCGTCAACAACTTCAATCGGCGTGATGGTCATCTGTTCGGCTGCGGCGGGCAATGCCTCCTCAGCTTCAAGGTTGTCATAGCCGGTGTGATGGGTCGGCAGCAGTGGCGCGAGGTCAGTCGGCACATAAATCACGCCGCGCAGTCCGGTGTCGGCCTGTTCAAATGTCTCGGCAATCAATCCAAGATAAAACAGTGACTCGGCAATACTCGCCGGATTTTCCAGCGGTTTTTCGCGTTCGATACGACCCGCGCCCATTTTGCGGATTTCGCCAAACAGACGCACGAACATCGGCGTAGACATCTTGCCGCCGCTGCCCAACAGGGTTTGGAGTGCGCCGCGCTGCTCGTCGCTTAATTTGCTCCAGATGCGTTCGCAGGCCGCGGAGTCCTGCATCCCTTCGTGCAGGGCTTTCACCGCGTCTGGCGCTTTCAGGTTCGTGATGTTGATGTTCCATGCCTGTGCCAACAACGGCAGCAGCGCACTATCCGCGCTTTCGAGCGTACTGAAAAGATTCCGCATGATGGCTGACCTCATGACGTGATGCCCATCTGCACCCATCATAGCACGAACTTACGTTCGGTAAAAATCATAGCCAGGAATTAGAACATAGGCGTAATTAAATATAAAAATTTGACAACCGAACGAGTGTTCGTTTATAATGTAGAACAATTATTCCAAACGTAAGGGTAATTGAAAGGTCAACCTAAGTGAAACCGACAAAAAGTTTTGACAAACTCTCTGAAAGGCAGCGCAACATCCTGCGGTTTATGGATCGCTACATGGATGCCAATGGCTATCCACCGACCATCCGCGAAATTGGCGAGGCAACCAACATCGCGTCCACATCGGTGGTGAACTACAATCTGAACAAGCTGGTAAAAGCGGGTTATCTGGAACGTTCCGGGCGGGTATCGCGCGGTTTGCGGTTAATCGGCGATTTGCCCGGTAAAGCAGCGAAGCAGGCCGCCAAAGCCATCAGCGCGGCGCTCGACTCAATCGCCGTTCCCTATTATGGGCACATCGTCGCCAGCGAACCTGTCGAAATTCCTGAAGATATTTACCCCGATGAAGACAATTCGGTGGAAATCACGCTCGGAATGCTGGGCGGCGCTGACCCAACAGAGGTCTTTGCGCTGTCAGTACGCGGGAATTCGATGATTGACGCCATGATTCGCGATGGCGATACCGTCATCATGCGTCGTACCGAAACCGCCCGCAATGGCGAGATGGTGGCGGTGTGGTTGGATGAGCGTGGTGAAACCACGCTGAAGTATTTCTATAACGAGGGTGACCGCATTCGCCTACAACCCGCGCATCCCGAAATGACCGCGATTTATGTAGACCCGGCACACTGCCATATACGCGGCAAGGTGCTGTCCGTCATTCGTCAGATGCACTAAATTTCACTCGATAACCAATAAAAAAGCCCCGTTTGTCGCGGGGCTTGTTGATTCTTGCGTATTAGCGTTTTAGCGTTTGTTCAATGGCGCATAATCGCGCGCGGTTGACCCGGTGTAAATCTGGCGCGGGCGATTGATCCGGCTGGATGGATCGTCGCGCATCTCTTTCCATTGGGCTATCCATCCCGGCAAGCGTCCCATCGCGAACATGACCGTGAACATATCCGTTGGGATACCCATCGCGCGGTAGATAATGCCGCTGTAGAAATCGACATTTGGATAGAGTTTGCGTTCGATGAAAAATTCATCTTTGAGGGCGATTTCTTCCAGATTCTTGGCGATGTCCAGCAGCGGGTCGTGGACGCCCAATTCATTCAGCACATCGTCCGCGGATTTCTTGAGAATTTGGGCGCGCGGGTCGAAGTTTTTGTAGACGCGATGCCCAAAACCCATCAAGCGGAAGTTCGATTCTTTATCCTTCGCCATTTCCATGTATTTTTTATAATCGCCATCGTCATCCTGAATCATTTGCAGCATATTGATAACCTGCTGATTCGCGCCACCATGCAGCGGCCCCCACAACGCACAAACACCTGCCGCTATGGACGCAAACAGATTCGCGCGGCTGCTGCCGACCATCCGCACAGTTGAGGTGCTGCAATTTTGTTCGTGGTCAGCGTGCAAAATCAGCAGTAAGTCCAGCGCCCGTTGCAAGGTGGGCGACACGCTGTAGTCTTCGGATGGCACGGCGAACATCATGTGCAGAAAATCGGACGCATAATCGAGGTCATTACGCGGGTAAATATAGGGCTGCCCGATCGACTTTTTATAGGAAAATGCCGCCAGTGTCTTCAGCTTCGCCAGCAGGCGGATAATATTCAAGTCAATCACATCCGGGTCGTCCGTGTCGGGATAATACGCCGACAGCGACACGACCATCGCCGCCAGAATCGCCATCGGGTGGGCCGTTGGCGGATAACCCTCGAAGAATTTTTTCATTTCTTCATGGACGAGCGAATGATAGGTCAGATTATGTTGAAATTCATCCAGTTCAGCCGGTGTCGGTAATTTGCCGTGAATGAGCAGATAACTCACTTCCACAAAATTCGATTTTTCGGCGAGTTGTTCTATCGGATAGCCACGATAACGGAGGATACCCTTTTCACCGTCAATGAAGGTCACCGCACTTTCACAAGCGCCCGTATTGCCATAACCGGGATCAAAGGTGATGGCTTTGGTTGCACTGCGTAATTTGGCGACATCTATGCCAACTTCATTTTCTGAACCGGTCACGACTGGAAATTCATATTCACTACCATTGAATATCAGCTTTGCTGTACTCATTCAAC
>CAZTLI010000079.1:0-4691 GCA_964614375.1 uncultured Anaerolineaceae bacterium | reverse complement strand
ACTGGAAATTCATATTCACTACCATTGAATATCAGCTTTGCTGTACTCATTCAACGTTCTCCTGAGACAAAACGAGTGTATTTGAGTTGTAGTCAAGCGTGTAGATGTGCCACGCGAATAACAGTGTGGGAGACTTTCCCGCACCTTCAACTATACCCCGTATTTGCCCGAAAAGCCTAGTGTAAGATGCCGTAATTGATGCTGCCAATTGTCATACAGGCAGTTGATGGATATATTGGTCACTGCTGCCAGAGCTGCCAGAAGGCATCACCCATCTGTTGCAGGCGCTCACGGTATTCAATACGCGCCAGCCAATCCGCAGGCCACGCATCAATCCCACGATAGACACCCGCAAATGCGCCCGCAATACACGCAATCGAGTCTGAATCGCCGCTGGTTACGGCAGCGCGGCGCACGACCGACACCGGGTTATCGGGATAGAGCATGAAGCAGTACAGGGCGGTGGCAAAGGCTTCTTCGGCGACCCAACCCGCACCCGTCAACTGACACGGATCGGCGGTCAAATCGGGATTGGCGAGGGCGACCTCTACACGGTCAATTGCCGCAATACATTCATCCCAACCATGCGCCATATACGCCTGGGCATCCGGCATCATATAGGCGCGCATCCACAATTTACCTAACCATGACTCGTGGTAGATGTGCCGCTGCGATTGGGCGTACTGTCGCACCCGCCGCACGAGACCCGTATCGGGGCCGCCACTACCCAAATCGGCGACGACAAATGCGGTTAAATCCGCCGCAGCAAGTCCAGTGGGATGGGCATGTGTATAGGCCGCTTGAAATTGTGCAATAGCCGCGCGCGTGGATTCGTCCACATTCAGCAGTCCAACGGGCATCACGCGCATATTCGCGCCACAGCCTTTGGAGCTAATGTCTGTCGCTTCGTGCCACATTTGCCCCTCCATCAGATTTTCGATAGACGCCAGACAGGTGTTGCCGGGAGCGCGACGCGGCGTATTGTCGGGGGCGTTGTACCAGCCCACAAATGTGCGCTGAATGTGCTCGCCCAGCGTATCGGGGGTGTAGGGCTGTGGGGCAGCGAGGAGGGCATCACCAACCGCTATCGCCATCTGCGTATCGTCGGTCACGAGGGCGGGTTCACCCGGCGGGTCGAGTGGCCCCGCAGGCGGAAAACGCTGCAATATGCCCTCGATATTCAGGAATTCAGTCTCTGCACCGAGCGCATCGCCCAGCGCCATCCCATATAAACAACCCGCGATACGCTCTGAGTCCATCACCGCCGCCTTTCTCGTGTGGGTGATGACTTAACCATACACCATGCGTGCAGATTTTGCATCTGCCTGCTGTCATGGTTGACGGGTTATGGTTAACTATTCCGCTAACTGCTCCCACTCATAAAGGGCGGCGTCGAGGTCGGCCTGTGTCTGTGTGTATTGTGTGCCGAGTGCTTCGACTTTAGCGGCGTCACCATTGGCGCTGGCTTCGGCAATGGCGCTGTGCAGGTCATCCATGCGCGCTTCCAGCGTCGTTATCTGTGCTTCGACCTCTTCCAGACGTTTTTTCAGTTGATAGGGATTCAGGCCATGTGGTTGTTGCGCCTGTCCATCGCCATTAGCGGTTGAGTCGGATGTTGCTACGCGGCGCGATTCGGGTATGGACTGAGTCGCCGCTTCCAGTTCAAGGCGTCGATTGCGGGCGGTGATGTATTCCTGATAGGGGCCATCGAACACAATCAGCTCGCCGTCATTCGCCGCCCAGATTTGGGTCGCCAGCGCGTCGATGAGATAGCGGTCATGGCTGACGATGATAATCGTGCCATCGAAGCCGTTGAGGACATCTTGCAAAATCTCCTGACTGTCGATGTCGAGGTGGTTGGTTGGCTCATCCAGCAGCAGCAAATTCGCGCCATCCAATGCCAGTTTCGCCAGCGCCACCCGTCCGCGTTCCCCGCCAGAGAGTGTCTCAATCGGGCGGAACACATCATCGCCCGAAAACAAGAATCGTCCCAGATAATGGCGCGCTTCGCTGATGGGCATGGATTTAATCGTCAGGATTTCGTCGAGGATGCTGTTTTTGGGATTGAGCCGCTCGTGTGCCTGCGCGAAATAACCGACCTTTACCGATGCGCCAATCTCCGCTTCACCGTGCATCGGCGCAATCTCGCCAATCACCGTCTTGAGAAGGGTGCTCTTTCCGACTCCGTTGGGGCCAATCAATGCCGCCGTCTCGCCACGTAGCAGAATGATGTCTGGCGCATGAAACAGCGGTTCATCCATATCGGGGTAGCCCACTGCCAGATTTTTGGTCATCAACACCTTGTCACCACTCCGCATCGACGTTTGCATCCGCAGATTCAGTTTGCGACGGTTACGCGGCGGCCCTGCGATGATTTTGCCACGTTTTTTCATCGTCTCCAGCTTCTTGAGCCGACCTTTGGCCTGTGCTGTCCAGCGACTGCCCATGTGTTTGCGGATATAATCCTGTTCTTTGGCGATGAATTCCTGCTGCGCTTCGTATTCTTTCAGCAATCGTTCACGCCGGGCTTCGCGCTGGCTGGCATAGTGACTGTAATTGCCACGATACACCTCAATATGCCCGAATTCCATCTCCCAGACATTGGATGCAAAATGGTCGATGAAATAGCGATCATGACTGACTGCCAGCACCGCGCCCGGAAACGATTTGAGGAAATTTTCCAGCCATTCGACAGCGGCGATGTCCAGATGGTTGGTCGGTTCGTCCAAAACGAGCAAATCCGGTTCATCCAGCAGCAGTCGCGCCAGCAGCGCCCGTGTCTTTTGCCCGCCTGACAGCCTGGATAGGGGCGTGTCATACTCCTCTTCGTCGAAGCCGACGCCCGTCAGCACCATCTTGATGCGCGTCTCGACCATATAACCGCCGCGATGTTCATATTCCTGCTGCAATGCGCCATATTCCGCCAGCGCCTCGTCGTGATGTTTGGCGTTTGCCATCTCGCGTTCGAGTTCGGTCAGACGGCGTTCCATCGCCAGCACGTCTTTGAAGGCGTTCAACTGCTCTTCCCACAGTGTTTGATTACCCGCCAGTTCGGGACGCTGCGGCAAAAAACCGATGCGTGTGTTTTTGGCGGTGAAAACCTCGCCTTCTGTCGGGATGTCCGCGCCGATGAGGATATTCACCAGCGTTGTTTTGCCCGCACCATTGGGGCCAACCAGTGCAATACGCGCCTTGTGTGGAATTTCCACCGAGACGCCGCTGAAAATTTCGTCCGCGCCAAAAAATCGACTGAGATTGTGTGTCGTGAGTAGTGACATAAGCGTTGGTGATGGGTCTTTATGGTCTAAACAAGTCTCCCGATTATAGCAGACGCACCGGGCGGCGTGATGAGTGATTTCAACGTAAAATAGGGAAGGTTTGTCTAGCAGGGGGGAATTGGATGAAACGCTTTGGTTTGTTCACACTCATTATGCTCTGTCTCGCAGCCTGTGGTGGGGAAAATACAGCCACGACGCCACAGGCCAGCGCGTCACCGCCACCCTTCGGCAGCAGTCTGCTCACGTCTGATGACAATTTCCTGATTGCCGTCAGTGGCGCAGTGACGTTGAACATCCCACCCGGTACTGGTTGGGCGCGTCCGATTGCGGGCGTCAATCGACCCGATCACATTCGACTGGTATTTACAGATGATGCGAATACGTGGCAGGTGAGTGTGTGGATTCCGGCGGAAACAGCGCCCGCAACGACGCTTTCTATCACCAGCGGCAGTCCGGCGGCCATTCCCCTGGCGACACTGGTCTCTCTCGCACCGGACGGCACGGCGACAGTCGGCCCCTTCACGGAACAGATCAACGGTACGGTGACTATCGACGCCATTAGCGACACAGCCATCAGCGGCGCGTTTACATTCGGCGCAGTATCAGCCAACGATCCATCGGATACCGTGACTGTGCAGGGCATCTTCGCCGATTTGCCGATGAGCCAGTAGTGATACAATGAGTGAAAGCGTGAAGGCAATCCACCATGGTGGTTCAATCACATCAAAATCAGTATCCCGGCATCAACGCCCATTTGCACAGCCAGTGGCAAGGGGAAGGCGGCTGGGACGAATTCCGTGCCAGCCATATTGTTTATCTGGCGGCGGCGCTCAAAGCACAGCTGCATCCGATGGGGTATACAGCGGGAATTGAACAGTCACTGCAAATCAGACGTTATGGTGAACCTGCCGGACGACCTGAATCCGATGTCACAATTTATGATACTGACCCGAAACGTGCTAATGCCCCTATGGAAAAACCTACGGAACACACGGGTTTGCTCGTCCTCTCTATCCCCGAAATTCTCAATATACATGAACAAGAAATCGCGCAATATCGTTCAATCGGCATCTATCAATTTAAACCCGGTCAGCATGGTCGTGGCGAACCTGTCGCGTGGATTGAACTATTATCACCTTCCAATAAACCCGGCGGACGCGATGCCGCATACTATCAGGATAAACGTCTGAAACTGTTGCAAACCGGCGTCGTGTTCATCGAAATGGATTACCTGCACGAGTCGCCACCGACATTCGAGACGCTGCCCGGATATTTGCTCAAAGGCAATGCACCCCGCCCCTATCGCATTATCGATGCTGTTGGCGAACTCATTTTCCACAACCGCTACAGCTATGCCAACGGCAATCCAGCCAACATTGTAGACCCCAGTGGCATGATTGGGGAAAGACCGTG
>CAZTLI010000078.1:0-15819 GCA_964614375.1 uncultured Anaerolineaceae bacterium | reverse complement strand
TCTGGGTGAAGGCAAAGAAGGCACCATTGCAGTCTATGACCTCGGCGGCGGCACGTTCGACATTTCTATCCTTGAATTGGCGGATGGCGTCTTTGAAGTCAAAAGCACGAATGGCGACACATATCTGGGTGGTGATAACTTCGACGAACGCATCATCAATTGGTTAGCTAATGAATTCAAACAAGAATATGGCATTGACCTGCGTCAAGACCGTCAGGCGCTGCAACGCCTGAAGGAAGAGGCAGAAAAGGCCAAGATTGAACTCTCCAGCACTTTAAGTGCAGACATCAATCTTCCGTTCATTACCGCAGATGCCAGTGGCCCGAAACATCTCAATGTCACACTCAGCCGTGCCAAGCTGGAAAGTCTGGTTGACGACCTCGTGAAGAAGTCAATTGAACCCTGTAAGAAGGCGCTGGCAGATGCGGGCCTGCAAGCGGGCGATGTGGACACCGTTATCCTTGTCGGCGGCATGACCCGTATGCCCGCCATTCAAGAGGCAGTGAAGAACTTCTTCGGCAAAGAACCCAGCAAGAATGTCAATCCAGACGAAGTGGTGGCGCTCGGCGCTGCCATTCAAGCGGGTGTATTGGGCGGTGATGTCAAAGACATTCTCCTCCTTGATGTGACCCCATTAACCCTGGGTGTCGAGACATTGGGCGGCGTCGCCACACCGATGATTGATCGCAATACCACAATTCCGACCAAAAAATCACAGGTATATTCCACCGCTGTCGATAATCAAACACAGGTCGAGATTCACATCGTGCAGGGCGAACGTCCGATGGCACAGGATAACAAATCACTTGGGAAATTCATCCTTGACGGTATTCCACCTGCACCGCGTGGCGTTCCACAAATCGAAGTTACATTCGACATAGACGCGAACGGCATTCTAAACGTCAGCGCCCGCGACAAAGCCACCGGGCGCGAACAGAAAATCACCATCACGGCGGGCAGCGGCCTGAAAGAAGACGAAATCCAGAAGATGGTGGAAGAAGCCAAAAAACACGCGGGTGAGGATGCCAAGCGTAAAGAAGCTGCCGAAATCAACAATCAGGCGGAAAGCACCATTTTCACCGCGGAAAAACTGCTGCGCGACTTCGCAGACAAACTGCCCGAAGATGCCAAAACACAGACAAACGAGAAAATCGCGGCAGTGCGTTCTGCACAGGAAGGTCAAAATATCGACGCCATCAAATCGGCGACAGAAGCCCTGTCCCAGCACATCCAACAGTTGGGCGGCAGTATGTACCAGCAGGCAGACAGTCCCGCGGGTATGGGGACTGATGGCGCGAATGGCACCGCAGGCGCTGCGGATGATGAAGACATCATCGACGCCGAATTCACGGATGCTTAGACGTGTGAAACAATCTGATGGGGGTATGGTGATAACCTGCCCCCATTTGTGTTACAATCAACTCTATCCGCACCTGTTGTGCGGGTTTTCATTATCCAACCACCGCATGAAACACATCACAGGCTGAAGCTATGGCTAGAGACTATTATGAAATCCTCGGCGTGCAGCGCAATGCCAGCAAGAGCGAAATCAAAAGTGCATTCCGCCAGCTTGCGCGGCAGTATCACCCCGATGTAAGTGACGCACCGGATGCAGAGCAAAAATTTAAAGAAATCGGGGAAGCGTATGATGTGCTTTCTGACGACAATAAGCGCGCGCGTTATGACCGATTTGGTCACGCAGGCGTTGGCAACAACAGCGGTTTCGGTGGTACAGGCTTCGCGGGAATGGGTTTTGAGGAAATTTTCGAGGAATTCTTCAGCACATTTGGCGGACGTTCACGTCGGCGTCGTGGCCCTCGCGCGGGCGCAGACAAGGTGGTGAATGTCTCTATCACTTTTGAAGAAGCCTACTTTGGTGTCGAAAAGACGATTGAATTAAACCGTCTGGAAACGTGTGATACCTGCAATGGCAGCGGCGCAGATTCCGACTCCAACGTCGTGACCTGCCCCCAATGCAATGGCACGGGCGAAATTCGGCAAGTGCAGCAGACCTATCTCGTTGGCTCAATGGTGCGTGTAACAGCCTGTCCACGCTGCGACGGGTCAGGTACTGTGATTGACAATCCCTGCAAAACCTGTACCGGTAGTGGACGTGTTCGCAAGCATCCCGTACTCAATGTGCCCATTCCCGGCGGCGCGAGTGATGGTCTCCAATTCCAGATCCCGGGCGAAGGCGATGCGGGCGAACGTGGCGCACCACCCGGCAGCCTATTTGTTGTCGTCAATGTCAAAGCGCATAAGTTCTTCAAGCGGCGAGATAACGACATTATCCTGGATATTAGCGTCAACGTCGCGCAGGCCGCATTAGGCGACAAAGTGGTCGTGCCAACAGTTGAAGGCGACGTTGAGCTAACTATCCCAACAGGGACACAAACCGGGAAAGTATTCCGCCTGACCGGGCGCGGATTCCCTCGTCTGAAGCGCGATGGCACGAGTTCAGGTCGGGGTGATCAACTGGTATATGTGACCGTCGGTGTCCCGACCCATCTGACCGACGAGCAGCGGGAATTGTTTGAACGATTGGGCGAAACACTCGGCAGCGACATCCAACCACAAACCAATGGGCGCGGATTCTTTGATCGGGTGATGAATTTCTTCGGCAGCGACCAGAGCTAAAACACACACTCATGTTATACTGAAGGCAGGTCACGCGACCTGCTTTTTCATTGGGATTTGCCTATGCACATCACAGATTTGACATCTGAACACAGCACGGTCATCGAGCAAGCTGCGGCACTATTGGTAGCAGAATTTGCAGAACATTGGCCCGATGCCTGGCCCGACTTGAATTCAGCACTTGAAGAAGTGCGCGACATCGTAGATGATGATGAAAAAATCTGCCTGATTGCGCTTGATGACGATGCTACCCTGCTCGGTTGGATTGGCGGCGCGCCGATGTATGCGCGTGTTTGGGAACTCCATCCACTGGTGGTTGCATCAACCCATCAACGCAAAGGTATAGGTCGCCAACTCGTACTGGCATTGGAAAAGCGGGTGCAGGAGCAAGGCTGTCTCACACTCACGCTGGGGACAGATGATGAAAATGATATGACCACACTCAGCGGCAAAGACCTGTATGATGATGTATTTAAGCATCTGACCAATATCCAGAATCTCAAAGGCCACCCATACAGCTTTTATCAGAAATTGGGATTTACAATCGTCGGTGTCATGCCAGATGCCAACGGTTCGGGTAAACCCGACATCTACATGGCAAAGCGGATAGGCAAATGGCCCACTGGATAGAAATCACCCTCAAAGTCGATGGTGAAGCGGGCGAAGCCGTTGCCGAACTTCTCCAACGCTATGGACATCAAGGCGTCCTGATTGAGCAACCGGATATTGAACCCGATGTCTGGGATGAAGGCGATGTTCCGCCTGCCCCTTACCTCATCGTGCGGGCGTATCTCCCCGATGATGCGCGCGCAGAGGACGCACGCCTGCAATTGGAAACAGCACTTGGGCACATGAATATGCTCTATCCGATGCCACAGCCCGAATATCGCATCGTCAAAGACGAGGATTGGGCAGAAGCCTGGAAACAGCACTACCATCCCGTGCGTATTGGACGCAACCTGCTGATTCGCCCCCGCTGGATTGATGCGGAACACCAACCCGGTGATATTGACATTGCCCTCGACCCCGGCATGGCCTTTGGGACGGGCACACATCCCACGACACAATTATGTTTAGAAGCATTGGAAGACCTTGTACAACCCACGACACAGGTGCTTGATCTCGGTTGTGGCAGCGGCATCTTGTCCATCGCTGCGGCGAAACTGGGCGCAGCACAGGTATTGGCGCTCGATATTGACCCGATTGCTGTTAAGGTCACAATCGAAAATGCAGTGGACAACAACACCGCAAGCAAAATCACGGCGCAAACAGGCAGCTTAGCAAGTGTGGTTACATCTGCCCGCCGCTTCGATCTCATTGTGGTCAACATTCTGGCAAAAATTATCATAGAGATGTGTGACCATCATCTGGGCGATGTCGTTCGTCCCGGCGGCAAAGCGATTTTCAGCGGTATTATCGACACACAGGCTGATGACGTAGAAATGGCGCTGCAAAAAACAGGCCTTATCGCGATTGGACGCCGCCAGCAAGGGGATTGGATGTTGATTGAAGCCCATCGTCCAGCGCAATAAGTTGAAGTCACCGGGCACAGCACACTTATGGATACCGCAACCTTTCACTTTTACGACAGTCTGAATTTTTTCTTGCCCCGTCGCCAGCAAGAACAACCTGTGGTTCATGCCTTCGATTGGAAAGCGTCTATCAAGGACATGATCGAGTCCTTGAATGTGCCACATCCTGAAATTGAACTCCTGGTGGTCAATGGCGAGTCCGTCGATTTCGATTATATTGTTAAACCAGATGACGATATTCATGTATATCCCGACTTTGACAGGGTGAATCACATTTCGCGTATCCGATTGATTCCACCCTATCCCGGTAGACCGCGCTTTGTGCTGGACACACATCTGGGACGATTAGCAGCATATTTGCGAATGATGGGCTTTGATACACTCTATCGCAATGACTATCCCGATGATGAACTGGCGGCAATCTCACAGTCTGAAACCCGCATTTTGCTCACGCGCGACATTGGTTTGTTAAAACGCAGTATTGTCACTTATGGCTATTATGTCCGCGCCACCAATCCGCGCGAGCGGTTGCACGAACTTACACAGCGGTATCAATTGGCTGACCACGTTGCCCCATTCAAGCACTGCATGAAATGTAATGGGCTGTTGAATCAGGTTGAAAAAGCCGATGTGCTGTCACGGTTACCCACGAATATTGCCACCCATTATGATGATTTCCATCGGTGTACATCGTGTGATCGCATCTTCTGGAAAGGGTCGCACTATCAAAAAATGGATCACCTGATTACCGAGGTAACCCAGGCTAAACAGAATTAGCCGCCGGAATTCGTGCCTGTAGCACCTCAAGGCAAAGCGCTATCGCGCGTATCATCGTCTCTAATGGTAAACCATCGGGCTGGTCATCTGTACGCAGCGGCGGCACATGGATAAAGCCACAGGGGATGGCCAGACTCTTTTCTTCGAGCGTGTGTCGCGCCACATAAAAGACATGATTGCACAAATATGCGCCCGCATGGTTTGACAGCGCAACGGGTATATCGGCTGCCTGTAATGCAGCATGAAAGTCATCGACAGGCAAAGTCGTCATATATGCTAACGGCCCATCGGTAATTATCTGCCGTCCGCACATCAGATTACCTGCATTGTCTGGCGATGGTGAATCATTCCAATTGAGGGCAAACCGTTCGGGTGTAATTGCCCTTCGGTTCTGCGCCACCCCAAGCATCATCACCGCGTCCGGCTGATGCTCCTTCAATAATGCTCGAATGCGTGTGCCCGCTGTTGCATACACCACAGGCAGCACCGCGCACACAAGGCGCTGGTCATCTGGTGCAGCGAAATGCTCAACAATGCGTTGGGAAGGATTGTCTGTCACAGCCCCAAATGCTTCAAATCCGGTTAACAGGATCACCATATTTCACTCGCTGCCTTTTCACGCCGCTGGCTTGAGCACAAATACACCCCACCCTAAATATTCGCGCTCACACTCCAGATACATGCGCTTATGTCGTTCAATCCATTCCCGTAATTCATCAGCGTCGGCGTCGTCCGGGTTATTCTTAAGCCAGTCATAAACGGTTTTCCATTGACGCGCATAATAACGATCCCATTCATCATCGCTGGCAACAAGCATTTCGGTCAAATCCGTTCCTGCTTGATCAAAACGCTCTGGCAAACCCCCTAGAGTCGTGAGGGTCGCATCGTCAAAACCCAGTGCCGTGTATACAGCCTTTGTCGGTGCTTTACGCCAGAATGCCTCACCAACCAGTAACGTCCCCTGGCCATTTCGCAATGCCGGTTTCATCAGATTCAATGTACCAACCAACCCCCCACCTATCCAGGCTGCGCCGAGACAACTTACGATATTAAACTCGTGAAATGGCTGTGGGAACATCGCAGCATCGGCAACGACAAAATTAACATTTGACCATACCTCCAGCTCGCGCGCCCGGTCTTCTGCTGCTGAAACAAATACCTGGCTGATATCTACCCCGGTTCCCACAATTTCATAAGCACGCGCCCATTGGCATAGTAATTCACCTTTGCCACACGCGAGGTCAAGCTGCCGCATTGCCGGATGCAATTGGCACAATTCACCTAAAAACATGAGTTTTTCAGGACTTAACGGATTTTGAATAGTATGATTACTCTCGGCAATTTCATGAAATCGCAATGACATAATTTGTGCCCCTATTATTCACTCATCGAACTGCCTGACATCAGTATACCGTTATCAACCGTTCCGTGCCGAAGATTGGCAGGCAGAATTGTTTGATTTGCATGGTGCTGACCAAAAGCGTCTGCTATAATTTGTGATATTTCTAACAATTCAAACACTGTAATCCCTGCGGACAAATAGATATGACACATCTCAGCGGACAAGCGCGCGCCGATTACGTCCAAAATATGTTTGGGCGTATTGCAAAGCGGTACAATCTCATGAATCGTCTGATGACATTTGGGCAGGATATGCGCTGGCGTCGCTTCGTCGTCCGACAGGCGCAGTTAGCATCAGGTGGCAGATTGCTTGATCTCGCAACAGGGACAGGCGACATCGCGTTTGAGGCGCTCAAACACACGCCAGACGCACAGGTCATCGGTGGAGATTTTTCGCTGCCCATGATGCGGGTTGGGCGTCATTTAACTATGGGTGACGACGTAGGTTGGGTCGGCGCAGATGCGCTGCAATTGCCATTCCCGGATAACACGTTTGATGCCGTAACATCGGGTTATCTGGTGCGGAATGTGATTGACATCACGCGCACCCTCTATGAACAACTGCGTGTCCTCAAACCCGGTGGGCGCATCGTCATTCTGGATAGCTCACCACCACCTGCTAACCTGCTGCGTCCCTTTATCCTGATTCACCTCAAATACATTATCCCTCTTTTGGGGCGCATCATTGTAGGTAAAGCGGGTGCAGACGCCTATCAATATCTGCCCAGTTCGACGCAGGCATTCAAAACACCCGATGACCTCGCAGACATCATGCGCGAGGCAGGTATTGTGAATGTACACTACAAAACATTCATGTTCGGCACGATGGCAGTCCACTGGGGAGAAAGCGCGCGTACCTCATGACCACCATACCCCGTCCAGCAGGTTGGGAACTGCGTAAGGGTGACATTTTACTGGGCCTACTCGTCTATGAATCGACAGACGCCACTACGGATGTGTGTTTGTTCCAACCGACACGCGCGTTCAACCGTTATCAACATTTGTTTGATGAATGGGCACACATGCTGCATAATCCAGGACCAGAATATGCCAACATAGACCCCTACGATTATTATGAGGATGCGATTGTCAGCCTGCAACTCACCCTAAAACCAATAGGGAATGTGCCGGAGTACAGTGAATACATTCTACATATTATGGATGCACAACAAGCGTGGATACAATGGCTTGAATCCTAACACACAGACTTATAAGCACAAAAAGCCCGCGTGCCGCGAGCCACACCTGTATTCAACCGGAGATGGTTATTCTTCGCGACGGGGTGCGCGGTCTTTGTAGCGGTAAATGATGCGACCACGAGACGGGTCGTAGGAACTCATTTCCACCTTTACCCGATCACCGAGCAAAATACGGATGTAGTATTTTCTCATCTTGCCAGAAAGATAGGCCAGCAATTGGTGACCATTATCCAGTTCGACCTTAAACTGGGTATTGGGTAACGCTTCAACGACTGTTGCATCAACCTCGATCTTTTCTTCCTTCTTTGCCATACGACTCCTTTGGGATACTAGAAAACAATAAGCCGCTGTCGATACGAACGACAGCGGTCAACAGGGTGTATGAACAATGTCTCATACACAAAACACGGATGGCATTTAGCTACCGCGTTGTTTGCGCTGACGCCGGCGCGCCCGCCGCACCGCTTTTTTCTTCTCGATACGGCGCAGTTCACTCTTGGAAATGTGCCATCGTTTACGACGGACGGTGCTCAGGATGCCTGCATTCGTCACTTTTTTACGAAAACGACGCAGCAACCCATCCTGGGATTCACCCGGTCTAATTCTAACTGAGGCCAATTATCTCACCTCCTCCCTTGCGAAGTTTGACGTTAACGGTGATTACCGTTACGATGCCATATCAACAGGTTGGTAAAGGTACATTGACCATTTACCAACCTGATCAGCTATCTATGCTAAAAACTGGCTTAATTATTATAGTTAATCCACCGTTATTTCGCCAGTCTCAGCCAATTCTTCGGCTTCTTCCACCTCAGCAGCTTCTTCTTGACTGGCTTCCCAGCGGTCATTTTCGGCGCTGGTAACTTCTTTCAGGCTCAAACCCAACCGCTGGCGGTCTGCTTCGATGCTGATAATCCGCATCAACAATGTTTGACCTACGTACAGAAGTTGACGGGGATCGACATTTTCTTCATCACTGAGCTGACTCACATGCAGCAGGGCTTCGATGCCGGGGTCCAGGCTGACAAATGCCCCAAAATCGGCCACTCGCGAAATCGTGCCTTCGACAAGCTGCCCAACATGATAAACATCATCGACCATCGCCCAGGGATTGGGTTGCAGGCGTTTCAGGCTCAAACCAATGCGTTTGCCTTCATCATCCAGTCGCAAAACATAGACATCGACTTTATCGCCAACATTCACCACCTCACTCGGATGGTTCACACGATGCCATGCCAATTCAGATATGTGGATAAGACCATCCGCACCGCCCAGGTCAACAAACGCGCCAAAGTCCCGCAGACCACTTACAACGCCTTTACACGTATCGCCTTCTGACAATTGTTCCAATAGGCGTTCTTTGTGGGCTTCACGACCTTCGCGTTCGGCATCCCGCTGGCTAAATACCAAGCGCCGGCGCTTGCGATTCACCTCAATCACCTTGACATCGACACTCTGACCAATCATTCGCATCAGATGCACACGACGGTCATCTTCGTTCAATCCGCGCGGCAATCCACTAACATGACTGGCAGGCACAAAACCGCGCAAATGACCGAAAGGCACAATTAAGCCGCCTTTGTTGGCATCGGCGACCTCCCCCTGCCAAACATCGTCACTCTCCAACAGCCCTTCAGCGCGTTTCCAGTCCTCGGCTTGACGCGCCTGCGACGCCGAGAGCAAGAGATTGCCCTCCGCATCCTCCAGACGCAGCACGGTAACATCTATCTCGCTCCCCACCGCAAATTCAGCAGGTGTCGTGTTCATCATTTCTAAATCACGACGCAGCACAATGCCATCGCGCTTCCAATTCACATCGACAATCAAACCCTGGCTATCTACTGCCAGGATGACGCCTGTGACCGTATCCCCACGCATAATGTTGCTCTCTTGTAAAGAGGCTTCCAACAGCGCAGCGAAATCCATCTCGTCGATTTCGGTGTCTAACGACGTTTCAACATTCATAGATTATATGACTCCCAAGGATTTTTTTGATCTTTTCGAGACCGACAAAATAAAACCCGGTATACCTTGGTACTGCGGGTCACCGAGCAATAATGTCTGCGTAGTCAGGACGTAATAGAGAAAAATACAGCAGCACTAAGCGTATAAGTCCCCTAATATTACGGCCTCCCCCTTCCCGAAAGATCGTGACGGATTATACAAACTAGAGATATGTTTGTCAACAACACACTACCAACAAAAAACCCGCGCACACGGCACGGGTCAAATTCCTGTTCAAGTTCAGACTACTCGTCGTCAGAATCGGTTTCAACTGCGCTGTCTGGCGCACTGGTCTCATCCGGTACTGCGTCATCAGCCATTTCAACATCAGTTTCTGTGGAGGTTGCCTCCGCTGCGGGTGGCGTGTCCTCTCCGTCAGCAGCATCTTCACCGATGTCAGTACCCCAGCGTTGGGTAAAGCCAACACGTCGCTTTTCTGGCTCCAGATGGCTGATACGCAAACTGAGACGGTCACCCTTTTTGACATAACTGTGCGGTTCTTTGAGTGACCCATCGCCCATTTCACTCAGGTGTAGCAACCCTTCCAGCCCATTATCCAGCGCAACAAACGCACCAAAATCGACCACATTCGTCACCGTACCTTCGACAAGCTGCCCCTCATGGTAGCGCATCGCTGCATCTTCCCACGGGTCTGGTAACAATCGCTTACGGCTCAACGCAATCCGATTCGATTCCCGGTCCAGATTGAGGATATAAACATCAATTTCCTCACCCACCGTCAGGACATCGCGGGGATGGTCAACCCGATGCCACGCCAACTCACTGACATGGATCAGACCATCTGCGCCACCAAGATTGACAAACGCCCCAAAATCGCGCAGGCCAGTCACCGTGCCTTTAACAACATCGCCTTCCTGCAATTCCGCCAATAAACGCGATTTTTGTTGGGCACGCCATTCGCGTTGGGCTTCGCGTTCGCTAAAAATCAAACGGCGCCGATCCTGATCAACCTCGATAACCTTAACAATCAGTTCTTCGCTAATCAGACCATCCCACCCGGAACGGCCTTCTGTCGTTAGATTAGCCGATACAAGATGTGAGCTGGGAATAAACCCCTCGAGCCGATTCCAGCGTACCAGCATACCGCCTTTGTTATGACCGGTGACTTTGACGGTGACCACATCTTCATTTTCGAGCAGTTCCCGCGCTTTTTCCCAATCATAACGCTGAAGTCCCATATTGATCGACACAATCAAATTATCATCATAGTCGCGTGGACTGATGACATACACCGGGACATCAACACCCACTTGCAAACTCTGTCGATATTCGTCATCCAGCCGTTCAAGGTCTTGCAACGGCACAATACCATCTTGCTTTACACCCAAATCTACAATAATCTCCCGGTCATCCACATGCAATATGGTCGCATTGCGGATTTCCCCGCGGCGGGGCGGGCTGTATGTATACGAAGTCGAAGCATCTAGCAGATCCTCGAAACTTTCGTCTATCTCCTGTTCATACTCGTTTTCAGACATTTCGCTCATAGTCGTGTGCGCGTGAGATCATCCCTTAAGATGGCTGCCATTGAAAATCAAAACAACATCGTTGTTAGATGGCCCCCAGGAATGACATTCTCCAGTGCGCTCCACTCCTTTCGTAGAGATTTTAGTCGCAATGAGCGGTGTGTGGCTTTTCAGCCGAACCTTTGGGATTATCCCATGCACGCCCGCCCGCGCGCATCTTAAGTGTATGCAATTTGCATTAGATTTACACAAAATTTATGAGCCTACCCTATACCTAGCTGAGCTTCGAGCTGATTTAACCAGTCCATCTCAGCCCGACAAATTAATAGCGCATAATCCATCACCCACTGCTGATGCGGGCTATACGTACCATCCCGTTCCACATCCAATAAACGCAGTTGTGCTGCCGTTTCATCCCGTCGATTGACCACCAATGCCCGCAGCTCTTGTTTCGGCAAATCCTTTGCTAGATATAATTTCAGCAAAAACTCACGCCGTATTTGATCGGCGGCGGGTGGTTGGCGTAACCACTCCGAAAGTTCCTGCCTGCCCGTCCGCGTGATATTATAGACTTTTTTGGCGGGGCGTCCCTTTTGTGGGATTTGTCGCACTTCCACCGCCCCTTCTTCCAACAAGCGATGCAATGTTGGATACAGTGTACCATAACTCGCATTAGTGACCGTGCTCAATGACTCTTTGACGCGCTTCTTGACATCGTAACCGGTCATTGGACGTTCGGACAACAAGCCCAGTATCAAATAGCGGTGTGACATATTACACAGGACATCTTCACTGACATAACGATTCATTAAAAGTATATCTCTTCGAGATATACCATCACAAGATAGAGTTCAGTTTGTCCTATGTAAGAATACCAGAAAATAGCATTCGCAGGGCGCTTGAAATGTTACATATTGCCGCCCCTATCGAACTCAAATATCTCCCTGCTATTTCATCCTAATTTAAGTCGGGCGCGGGTTCAGGATTAATCTCCCCAAAAGTATCCAGGTCACGATCTGCTTCCCAGGGATAGGTCACATAAGCATCGGTAATGGCACTATAAAAATCCGGCTCTGCTTTACTAAAAAGTGACCGATAGGGATTAAAGTGAAAAACACAGGTAAATGGAATCGCACCCGAAGATTGCACCCGCCCGCGAACGGACGTGCTTGTGCGTCCGCTCCCCCAGACATCATCCACAATCAATGTTCTGCGGCGCTCCAACAATTCAGTGACCGGGAATTGTAAGAACTTGGGCCATGCCATTAAGCCCGCTTCTGCCGTTGCCGGAAAATCGACAGCCGCAGTCAAAATGTGATGAATGTTCAAGGCTTCTGCCAACAATCCACCCGGAACAATACCACCGCGCGTAATCATCACCATCGCGTCGAATGGCCCCGCAGACCGCAGTTGTGGCAATAAGACATCTACCAATTTATCCACATCGGCCCACGTTAAGAATTCATGCCGCGTTGGGCCGTTGCTTTTCTCCATAAACCTACTGCCCCTTACTGACCTCAATTGCCCATACACTATCTGAAAAAACAGGTCTGCGGAGGTGCAGACCTGCGAAACACTTTTATGTATTCATTATACGCTAAACATAGCGCAACATGAAAGGTACATTCAGGTCACGACCCGGTTGAACGGTTACAAACGTTCCGCAATGCTCTTAGCTTGTGTAAATAGCAGCAGATAGTCCGGGCCGCCCCCCTTGCTATCGGTACCACTCATATTAAAGCCGCCAAAAGGATGCACACCAACCAGCGCGCCCGTACATTTACGGTTGAGATACAAATTGCCGACATGGAATTCGCGCCGGGCCCGTTCCAATCGCGCTCGATTATTGCTGAAGATAGCACCGGTTAACCCATATTCCGTACTATTGACGATTCGCATTCCGTCATCGAAGTCTTTGGCACGAATCAACGCCAGCACCGGGCCGAAGATTTCTTCCTGTGCAATACGGGCATCTCCATCCACATCGCCATACACAGTCGGTTCGATGAAATAGCCATTGTCTTCGGTTTCTATGGCCTTACCCCCTGTCAACAGTTTACCCTCGCCCGCACCAATCTCGATATAATTCATGATGTCTTTGAAGGCATTTTCATCCACCACGGGCCCCATAAAAACATCATGTCCCGCGTCCGTCGCTCCTACCGTAATCTGTTTGGTTAGCGCAACGACTTTTTCGGCAACCCTATCGTAGACATTGGTGACGATAATGGCCCGCGACCCGGCTGAACATTTCTGTCCTTGAAAACCAAACGCACTACTGACAATACCCTGTGCGGCAGCGTCCAAATCAGCAGTTTCATCCACCAACACCGCATCTTTACCGCCCATTTCCAAAACGGTGCGCTTAAGCCAGATTTGTCCAGGCGATGTCTTGCCCGCCTTCTCAAAAATACCCAATCCGACCTCTTTAGAGCCTGTGAAAGCGATAAAGCGCGTTTTGGGATGTTCGACCAGATATGACCCGGCAACGCTTCCTGATGCCGTCAGGAAATTCAATACGCCATCGGGCAAGCCAATACTGTAAAACAATTCCGCCACTTTCCATGCAATCCAGGGGCTGGCCGAGGCAGGTTTCAAAACCGTCGTGTTACCCGCCACAATCGACGCGGAGGTCATCCCCGTCAAAATGGCATTAGGAAAATTCCAGGGCGGAATGACCACACCGATACCCAGCGGGATGTATTCCAGCGTTACTTCTTCTGGCGGATAAGGCGCGAGTAACTCGCTCGCACGAGTCAGCCGCAGCATCTGGCGCGCATAATATTCGAAAAAGTCAATCGACTCGGCAGTATCCGCATCCGCCTCGACCCAACTTTTGCCCACTTCCAACACCATTACTGCGCTAAACTCATGTTTACGCCGTCGCATCTCCTGTGCGGCGCGCAACAAAAACCGTGCCCGTGTCTCTGGCGCAGTGTAGCGCCATGTCTGAAAGGCTTTATCAGCGGCCTGAATCGCCATTTCCGCGTGTTTTTCGCCCCCTTTAGAGAAGTAGCCCAGCACTTCATTGGGTCGCGCCGGATTAAGCGATTTGATTTTGTCATCCAGCATGATACGTTCACCGCCAATGACAATAGGATATTCGCGACCAATCTCGGCTTTTACACTTTCAAGCGCCGCCTTGAACGCAGCGACATTTTCTGGCTTCGTAAAATCAGTAAAGGGTTCGTTTCTAAAGTCAGGCAACATGCTTCGTTCTCCTTAAGTACGTTATGTGTGTATGTGCTGCCGTTAGTTAAACATATTTTCACCCGAATCTAAAGGGCTGCATACGTACAATATGACCAGTTATCACGCAAATTGTCATATCATACGGGATGCAGTTCATAACGGCGCTGTCTCATTGCAGATGATGACAATGGGCATACCGATGTGCCGAGTAAAGACCAGCACACACGCCTCATCACCTTTGAGTTTGAGGCGAGGGATAATTTCGTCCGGCGTCATCGGAAACCCGCGTTTTTTCACGGTTACATGGCCTATGTTTCGTTCACGTAAGCAGGCACGCAGCTTTTTGAGGTTATAGGGCAGCCAATCGAGAACGCTCCATGCGCGTCCCCAAACCATTTCCGGGAATGTATCTGTGGTGAAATAAGCAATCGTTGCATCGAGCAGTGACCCATTGCGTTCAAGCGCCAAATCCTGCACCAATCCCGCCCGGATCATCGCAGCATCCGGTTCAACTAACCAGCGGCGCGGTTCACCAATTGCTGCATCAGGCAGTGTCGCATCACGTACCCATGAGAATACACCCGTATCCGTCAATAAGGTGGCTTTCGTGCGCGGTAAGCCAAAATCTGCATCCGTCCATAATACTGCCTCTTTCAAATCACCTTTGACCGAAATAAATTCAACGCCGCCGGGATAGTCCGCCAATTGTGCCAAATCCACTCCCGGCGATAGTTTGGCAACAATTTGTGTCGCTTTATGCTCAACCCACCATGATTTCACCAATGACAAGGGTGGGTGATACTGCTCAACATGAAAAATGCGCCTACCATTGGTATCTCGCCGCGCCGGATCATAAAAAATCACATCGGCTTCTGGTATGCCTTCGCGGACATCTGCAATTTCAAACTGTGCTTGAACACCCAATGAAGCAGCATTCATCTGTGCAATCCGCACCCGTACCGGATCAATATCCAGCCCGACGACCCACGCTCCAGCACGCGCCATCGCAAGCGAGTCAGTGCCGATACCGCAGCAAACATCGACGACGCGCTTATCGCCAACGCCCGCCGCTCGATATGACCGCACCAATGGATCACTGGCCTGTTCGAGACCATCTGCTGTGAAAAACATCCGTCCCGCATCGTCGCCAAATTTGGTCACTGCTTTCCGCCGCAACTGCGCCATTTCTAGTCCAGCCCGTGCTTGCGCTGGTGAATAGTGCTTACGCAGCCGGGTAAGCAGCGCCAATACCTGCGAATCCGACAGGTCTGCATCGGCTAATTTTGTTAGCAGTTGTGTGCCGCTATCAGAGCCTAAATAATCGAGGTCAGTTAGTGTGAATGTCATCTAGCACAGCATTTGGGGCTATTCGTCAGGCGCTTCGGCGGTGTTTGGGTCAATCGCTACATACACAACGGTCTGCCGGTTAAGCACATCCAGTGTTGGATTTAGCAGTACAGGCAGTTCCCAGTCGCGGGCTGTAGCATGGCTAAATTTACCTACCTTGTTTACATCCCATATCAGACCTTGCATCACAGCGGGCTGCATAAACCCAACGGCTTTTGGCAGACTGCTAAACGCCAGCAAACA
>CAZTLI010000077.1:11629-15849 GCA_964614375.1 uncultured Anaerolineaceae bacterium | reverse complement strand
TAGAGCAGGACGAAATTGAGGATGTTGATTGTCGCTGCACCTTCAATGTTGCCATATTGTTGATGCACCATGCCGAGATGGAGATAGGCATAGGCATATGTGCCGTTGAAGGCAATCGCACGGCCTGCATCACGTTCTGCTTGTCGATATGACCCTAAACGACGACAGACAAATGCGCGCGCACTAAACGCATAGGCATAATCGGTGGCTCTGTCGGTCGGAAATTGCAGCGCCTGGTCAAATGCAATGATGGCGGATTCGTAATTGCCGAGATTAAAGTGCCTCATGCCAAGATTCACGTAGGCGAAGACACCGGTTGGGTCGAGTTCAACAGCCGTTTGGGCATCTGCCAGTGCCAGATCATATTGTCGTAAATTGTTATAGAGTTCACTGCGGCGCACATACGCCAGCGCCGATGTCCCGTCCAATTCAATCGCCGTATTAAAGTCCGAGATGGCGAGAATATAGGCGCGGGTCTGCTCATCACCATCCTTAACTTCACCCAGTTTGCGATAGAGCACGCCCCGTTTGATATAAGCGTAGGCATACGTCGGGTCAAGGGCGATGGCTTGATTATAGGCTGCCAGAGACGACGGTAAATCAAAAATCTGCTGGTAAGCATCTCCAAGCCGCGCAAACCCATAAACATAACCCGGATTAATACCGATGGCCTCTGAATAATCGGCGATAGCCGCCTCAAAATTTTCCAGCGAATAATACGCATCGCCTCGACGCGCGAGGAGTTCAAAATCGGTGCTGTTATTACCCAATTCCGCGTTATAAGCATCGACTTGTTGCTGGTAATAGGTCGAATCGAATGTCAAAATAGGGACAAAATCGCTGACGTTGGCGCATAATGCCGCCTGTGCGGTCACGAATGTTGGCATTGAGAGCAGCATCAACAAACCAGAGATTATGAGCAGCGCACGTTTCATCAAATCACCTGATACGCAATTGGGGGTTGAGCAAGAATTTCTTCATTGTAACACAGGTTTCACTCTCCGGTGTCTACCGCCACCCAATTAGAATCAAAAATCTCGCGCAGGGCGAGACTTTAGTCTTATCGCGATGATAGTCTTAAGTTTTAATCTGATGCCTGTCGATAGGACTCATTACATTCGTCGATGATGTGGCTTAACGGCTGATTTTGCCACACCGGGAAGACCGTTGGATTGGCATTATTGAAGATACGCATTGCGGCAGTGTTTTGTCCACTGCTTAAACACAGCGCCAGCGCACCACTGATAATCGGCGTCGCGAATGATGTGCCCGCCCAACGCGCCCATCCCGATGGATTAGGCAGATAGTTCAAATTCGAGGCACTCATTGCACCCGGCTTGGGAAGTGGATTGAGGTAAATGCCGATGATGCCGAGTTGGGTGGCTTGCCGCAGCGCGCCATTCATTCCAGCCTCACCCCCAAAGGTGATAAACCCCTTCTCAGGCCGGGTTTCGGGCGCATTGGAGTAAATCGTCACATTCTGGGCATCTGATGTATCGAAGGTACTAAATACCCCGGGCTCATCCAATGCGTTAGGCCGCGTGCGGAACATCGCCGCGCTCACGCCAATCACATTGTCGATGTCATAATTCGCGGGAAATTCGGGCGGTGGTGCGGGTTGGGCGGCGTTACGTCGTTCATTACCAACTGCTGCAACGATATAGACTTCCGCGTTGGAGGCATTTTCGTTAAAGTCATCGAATGCGGCAAAACGCTGCTTAAACAGGAAATCCAACACCATAATCAGCAGATCTTTGTATGGCGACGTAAATATCGTCATCACAAAACTCATATTGATGACCACTTTGTTACACGTTTTGCCGCTGGCAATGTCGGATTGCAATTGACTGAGGGCGCTCATCAATTCAAATACGCCGCCGACACCAAAATCGTCCAGCATGGGGTACATACGGATGTCGGCATCGGGCGCGATGGAGTGGATGATACCAGCAACAAACACACCATGATCGGTAACCGGGTGCGGATAGTCCCGCAAGTATTGTTGACCGGGTGGGATTTGTGTGGGTGGTGACGGCACAATGTAGAGTTTTGCCTTATTTTGGATTTTTGATTTCAACGATGTGTATAAACAGTTGGACGGATAGGTCGCCGGTTGACAATAGTTATCGAACACTGCAACCGTGACACCCGCACCGGTGCCCGACCCACGCGCGTTATCAAATTCCTTTGTAAATGCAAAGCCTGCGTGGTCTCTGGCGGCCTGCTCAGTGATGGCAATTGGAAACGCACCCGGCCCGCCACCTGTCAGCGCGTTGCCCTGTGAACTGCCGATATTGATATTCGGGCTGATATACGTAATCTCCGAACGCGGGACAGACTCATCGGTGCTGGTGTTGAGTCGCGCACCGGTGTTTGTGCCTTTTTCATCCAATTTGTTATACAGTTGCATGACCTGGACGATGGCATTCTCTCTCGTTTGTACATCCGGGTCTTCGCTCAGCCCCAACTTGACATAACTGACAAACGAGTCTGAATCGGCCTCACCAGCAGGATAAAATGAGGCGATTGGCTGCTCACCCTCCCGCAGCAAAACCAACGATGGTGAATTTTCTTTTAAATAGACATCAAAATCGTTCAGCAGCGTTTCCAGATGCTGAGCTAATACATTGTGACGGTATTCCTCACGGTTAAGGGCATCCCCACTATCGGGTATAGTGGTGGTGATATACAGCAAGAGTTCATCGCGATTAAAAGACTGCGGCGGCAGCGCTATTGGCTCGGTCATGATATGTTCCTTTCAAATGGATTATTGTTCACAATTAGGTAGTAAACGCCGTGCATGGGCGTTTTTCAATTTTTTAGTGGGCGCGAATCCCCGATAAATTGGAATGCCCCCCAAAGCACCGGATGCAGGTCGGGTTCTTCCTGTAATAAACGGCATTGTGACAATTGGAGCGCCTTTGCCTTTGACTGTTCCTGTAGTAATTCATCATAAAAATAGGTCATCAGTCGATACGTATAGACATCTGCCACGCGCCACAAACTCACCACCAGCGATTTCACCCCGCTGTACAAAAAACCCCGTCCCAATCCCAATAGCTCATCGCCGGGTGCGATCCGCGCCTTGCCTGTTTCACAGGCGCTGAGGACGACCAGTTCGAGCGGCATCTCATTTTGAAACAGGTCATCGACATACAACTTGCCATCGCCCAATTGAATGTATGACAGGTCGGGATGGTCAAGATAAAAGCGAGCATGGGCGGCGATGTGCAGCAGTTGCCCGCGCGCCTGATAAATCAATTCGCGCCGGGACTCGGCCTCCTGATGGCAAAGGGTATGGAATAAATCAGCAACCATCTGGCCTTCATCGAGACGCAGCGGGACTTGATTCTGATAAGAATGGGCGAGCACTGTTGCGCCATGTGACAGGTTGGTGTGATTGTGCCGTGTCAGATGCCCGGCATAGGGTAGCAGGGCAATCTCGAATTGTTGGATGAGATAACATTCCGAATCGTACAGACAACCAAAGGGGAGTTGATGCAGACTACCATATGGCACAATCCACAATTTGGTTGCTGCTTCTAGCCACCGCTGAAATGGGGACATGAGCAAGTCATACAATTTTTTGAGGACAGCCTGCACCGCTTGGACGTAGGCTCGTGTATTCAGGCGCTGAAGGTTTGATCGTAAAACCGCATCAAAGTTAAGATAACACTGGTTAATCAGTCGCTGGCAGCTTACAACCTCGCCTAAGGGCACACACGCCACCGCCGTTTGTGTGATGAGAATGGCATAATAACTGGACTCGCTTTCATAATACACAATCACCAGTTCGGTTTTGCCCAGCGCCGCCTGAATCTCATTAAGACCCGGCGCAGCAGTTGAAACATGACCGGATTCCTCAGTCGTCAAATAGAGATGCTCGCGTAGACTTTCAATTTGCTTGGCGATGTCCGCAATTAGGGCCGGGTCGCGTTCTCCGGCAGGAGCGGTATCCTGCTCGTGGTAGGCTTCCCGCAGGCGGTGGAGTTGTGACTGATGTTGCTGTGTTCGTCCATCGGCTTGCCAGCGCAATTGATCATGTTGTATCAGATAGCTTAGATAGAGCTGGGCTTTAAGTTTTTCTATCGCACGAAAGGCCTCAGTCGGTTGGTTTTCGCGTAAATAATGAGCGACCAACTGCTGATGGGCTTGATGATGTTTACCCAGAAAATCGCTGCGTAGCGTCAACGTCAGTGTTTGTTGGGTGTGTTCAACAA
>CAZTLI010000077.1:0-11529 GCA_964614375.1 uncultured Anaerolineaceae bacterium | reverse complement strand
CCCAGAAAATCGCTGCGTAGCGTCAACGTCAGTGTTTGTTGGGTGTGTTCAACAAGGGTAGTCGCCGCTTGATAATTTGAAACGGCATCAGCAGATTCGCCTAAGGTCTGATGGATTTGTCCAACCAGTAGATAACCCTCCACCTGTAACGATGGTAATTGTTCCTGTTCGGCAATCTGAAAGAGGTGTGCAAGACATGCCCGCGCTGCGGTGTAATTTTCGGTATGGACATAATAACGACTCTTTGCCAGCAGTAGACTGGCACTTTCATAGCGGTTTTTATCGGGTGGCAGATAGGTCAGCGCAACATCCACCTCGTCCAGCACCCGGTCTGTCTGCCCTTGTGCGAGATAAATCTTGCTCCGCATTCCATGAATTTCGCCCATTCGGAAAGTGGCTTTGAGTTCATCCGCAATCTGTTGGGCTTGTGCGAGTGTTTCAAGGGCATCGTCATAACGGTGTAACTCGGCCTCTGCCACAGCCTGGTAAACGAGGACTTCTAATCTATCGGTTTGATTGCCCCACGACGCAAAGGCTTCGTGAAGCTCCCGGGCAATATTCAGCGCCTGTCGGAATTTGCCGACTTCCAGATAACACACGATGAGACCTTTTTCTGCAAGTAAGCGTTCGCCCGCATCTTGCAGCGCGTACCATTCCGTAGCAATAGCCTCGCGCAGCAGTCTTATGGCCTGCACATAGTAACCCAGACGCCGCAAAATCATGGCTGAATTGATCCGTGAGCGCAGCATTGCTTCGACCTGATTATTCTGCAAGAAGTGGTGCTGCGCTAGTTCACGCGCGTCGAGTGACTGTCGATTTTGACCAAGATACGCATAGGTGACCGCGATATTTTCATAAATCATGCCCATATACAGGCGTTGTATCGTCTCGTCCTGTGCGCGTACCTGCGCCAATAGCGCTTCGAATGTTTCCAACGCCTTGTGATGCTCACCGGTGGAGTGGTAACTGGCGGCTGTGTTATTGGAAAGCACGATGCTTTTGCCGATGAAGCCATTATCTATTAATATGTCGTGGGCACGCGGTATATCTTGCAGAATCGCCTCGCGAAACGTTTTGCCTTTGCTATTAGCGACTGTAATTAAGCCGATGCGTGTGCGTGCCCAACCGACTTCGTTTGCATCTTTGAGATACAGCGATTCCGCGAGCTTCAGTTCGTCCCATGCTGCATCCATCTTACCTTGCTGCGCGAGGGAGTCGCCCTTTGCCATGTGCCCCAGGGCCTGATACGACAGATTGGCTTCACAGATTCCCATAGCGACGATTTGGTTCGCAATGGCTACCGACACAGACGCATCAATGAATCGATATTCATCCACTAACTGCTTAAAATACTCAACACTGGCTTCGACTAACTGCGGAGATACAAGCGACTCCCGTGTTTGTTCCGGGAGTGCGTCGAGGAATTGTTGCAATTCAGCGCGTTTCATCACATCGTTACCTTACTTGCTGGTGACAACCGCCTAGATGGAAATCAGCCCGGTGTGAAACACCTCTCCTGTTGGATTGATGATGTGCAGCACGAATTGGCGAGGATGTGACCAGGCTTCATCGAATGTATTGAGGTCGTCTAAATCAAATTCGATGACTGAACCATCGCGAAAATGCACTTTTACATGCGCGCCCTGCCAATCGTCCGATTGCGATGTGATAAATTGCCCGATGAGCCGGTGTTCATTTTCATAGTTGATTTGTAACTCCAATAACAGGGTGTGATCGCCTGCTTGAAATGTGAACGATGCACTTTCGGCGTCATCGCCTGCCACTTTAACCTGTTGTTCCTCAGGCACAAGGATATGCTGTGCCCATAGAATTTTGCGATGATCGGTTTCAACTGCAAAATCGACATCGGCGTCCAGATACTCGCGCAATTCATCCACATCAAGGCGTAGGCGTGGTGACGCCGCCAATAGCCGCTCAAACGCGAGTTTATCATCGTCATTCATCCAGCCCAACACATATTCGCCAATATCTGTAGATGATGGATAGTTGCTGTCCGGTCGCAGCATAGAACGCAGGCTATCATCAAATTCGCGCGCTGTTTCTAACTGCGTCTGTAACGCTGGATTTTGCGCGACCATGCGCCGCAATGTATCGTCTGCCTCATCATCAAGCAGGAGACCGATTTGCTCCGGGGTGAGTTTGAAGTTGTCTTTGTCCATAAGCCTCGATCATTTCTTGCTTTCATAGATATAAACGCGCGACAGCGAAAATCTCAGGAATTGCGTAAACACTCCAACAAATCTGGATTTTGGCGCAGTTGTTGTCGTAATGTATAAATTAACGTGTATACTTCCCGTTTTTCCGGGAATATGTGTGGATAATTTTTGACGATGTGGCGGGCTTTCATACCCCATCTAAAAAATAAATCTGCCAGTAAAATCATACGATCATCGTCGCCAATTTCTTGCTGAATAATGTCCATAATCTCGTCCACCGTGCAGTCGCCGAAGTCCCCGGGTGGCGGCGGTTCAACCGCGCTTTCCCGGCTGGCTTTACGTATATAATCCACAATCTCCGAATTGACACACATCTTGAGAAAGCTAAAGAAATGTTCCGTTGTGTCAAATCGTTCGTAGCGATGGTGTACGGATGCCCAAAATCGAGAAATGCTGGCAGTCACAAAATCATCTGTATTGGGGATTAAATACGCGAGCTTATGCGAACGAACAAAAATGCCCGTCACTTTTACCAGAATGATATAGGCTTTGTCCCAATCATCCCCACGTTGATGACCAAATGCCCGTCGCAACAATTCCAGGCATTGATTGGTGTTCGACGGTTTCTTATTCAGGTAGCGTGATATGTTGTCCAGACAATTTGTGAGCAAATCGTCGGAAGATATGACCTGCGACAAAAGCACCCCCATCCTAAAAATCGCTGCAAATATTCAATAGTTGGGAGAAATTATAACAAGAATTATCAGAATTCTATATTTTTGCCCCTACCAAACACGTTCTTATTAATTGTGCGTAATATTTCACCACCCCATGTAGACAAAATGAGACGATGTCTGTGGGTGGTTGATCTCTTTGGAGGTATGTGCATGTGCTTGACAGGCAGACTCCGAACATCTATGCTATAGACAACACATTTCCTATAGTGAAAAGGTGCTGAGTGATGTCCGATGTACGGCAGATGCCACTCCTCCCCGACCAGCCTACAAAACCTGAAGATATTCATCGCAACACGCCGCTCTCTGCCACTGTCGAATTGTTTCAGAAATTTCTGCAAAAAGAAGGTAAGTCGGAGCATACAATCAAAGCCTTTACGTCCGATTTATTGCTTGTCGCCGAGTATACCGACGGTGGTACGCCTATAGGTCAATATACAACCACCCGCCTGAATGACTTCCTGCATTGGCTGGAGTTCGGGCGCGGGATTCCATGCAGTCGTAAATCCTACGCGCGGCGAGTGACAACGATCAAAGTCTATTTTAAGTGGTTGCACACGATTGGCGCGCTGCCCCATGACCCTGCAAAAGCGCTGTTACAACGGTCTGGCCCCGCGCCGCTGTCGCATGTATTAAGTCCCGAACAGATTAAAGACGCTCTCAACATCGCAGGGCAGATGAAACGCGGCAGTGAGATAGATACACGTCCTGAAATGTTATTTCGGCTGCTTTTGGATACGGGCATCAAAAAAAGCGAGACAACACGCCTCGTACCGGACGACATCGACCGCAGTAATCCGCAGCGCCCGATGGTCATCATAAAACACAAGGTGCGTAATGTATATAAAGAGCGGCGTATCGCCCTCGACCCCGATTGGCTGCCGCTGTTTGATGCCTATTCAGCGCAATATCCGCCCGGCAAGAAACAGACCATTATCACCTGCACATCACGCAATTTAGAATACATCCTGACTGCGATTGGCGAAGAGGCGGACATTCCGTTCAAGCTCTCGTTCGAGGTGATGCGCTGGACGTGTGCCGTGCGCGACTATCTGAATGGCGCGGAAGAGGCGTTTATTCAAGATAAACTCGGTTTGAGTGATACAAGCTGGTACGAAACCGGGCGTAAGATTAAGATTCTGGCAGAGCGTGTGCAAAAGGAGGCCCGTCACTAAATCTTGAGTTTTGTGTGCCCGGTTGCGGCAGTATAATGGGTGTGGGACAGCAAAATCATCGGGATGTAGCAATGACGGAAGCAACCGCCACAGTCGATTGTAGTTCTAGCCGTGATGAGAATGGGGTGTATATCATCACGCTGCATACACCGACGCGCGGTGCGATTGAGCAATACTTTCGCCATGTTGAAGCTGCGACACAACACGCGCTTGAACACAACGAAAAACTGATTTTGTATGTGATGGATGCGTCGCCATTAGGATCAAAGTCACCTTCGCTGGTTTATTTCTTCCAGAAAGCGCGTCAGTTTCGTAAACACTTTCCTAATCGACCCGTGACCAGAACAGCGGTGATATACGATAAAGGCATCATCCTGTCACTGGTCAATTCATTTATGCGTTCGATTGGCAATGATGACGACCACGACGGAATGCGCTTTTTTAACCCATCAGAACGCGAAGATGCAATGGCATGGTTGATGGGTACTCAATAAACGCGCAGCAGCAAGCCTTTGAGGTATTCACCTTCAGGGAAAGTCAATGCAATAGGGTGGTCGTCACCTGCGCTAAGGTGTTTGAGGATTTGCGCCTGTTTGCCACTATCCGCCAACGCGCCAAAAACAATCTTCTGAAACAAATCGCGACTAATCGCCCCGGAACACGAAAATGTCATCAGATAGCCACCGGGTTTAATGAGTTTAAACGCATTAAGGTTGAGGTTTTTGTAGCCGCGGGCGGCGCGTTCAATTTGCTGCTTGTTGTGCGCGAATTTCGGCGGGTCAAGGACAACGATGTCAAATTCTTGCGCTTCATCCACACAATGATTCAGGTAATCAAACGCATCGGCCTGGACATATTCAAATGTATCGGGTGAATGGGGATTAAGCTGGGTGTTTGCTTCAGCCACTTGCAGCGATTCAAACGAACTATCGACATGCGTGATTTCAAACATTTCATCATCCACCGCCGTCCGCAGACCGAATGTGCCCGTATAACCAAACATATTGAGCAACCGACCACTGCCGACGAATTGTGATGCCATCAAATCGCGCAGAATCTGTCGATTATCCGTCTGGTCGAGGTACGCGCCCGTTTTATGCCCATGATAGACATCGACATAAAAACGAATGTCTTCGTTAATCTCAATGCGTTCTGGTGGCGCGTCGCCCCACAATACACCCACCGTTGAGTCCAGACCTTCGCGCTGGCGCACATCGACATCGCTGCGTTCATAGATGCCGATGGGCTGTATAAGCTCTGCCAGCAGCTTGGCAATCATCTGTTTGCGCGCCTCGATTCCCAGGGTGAGGGCTTGCAGCACCAGATAATCGGCATAACGGTCTACAATCAGACCGGGTAAATAGTCATTTTCGGCATTGATGAGGCGATAGGCCGTCGAACGGTCTTTACTGCGCTTGAGATTAGAGAGGATGCGGGCATCAATGGCCCGTTTTAACATGCGCTGCCACCACGCCTCATCAATGGGGTCATCATCCCATGTGAGCAGCCGTACCTGAATCTGGGATTTGTGATTCCAGTAACCACGCCCCAGAATGTCGCCTTTGTAGTCAATAATTGTGACCAGCTCCCCCGAAACAGCATTCTCGGCCCTGGCGATTGCGCCAGAGAATATCCAGGGATGGCGGTTGCGGATGGGTTTTTCCCGACCTTTTTTGATGGTAACGATGCCTTCAGCCATGATTTACCCTTACTGCACGCTCAACAGCAGCGTGCGGATACTCAACAGCAAGATGAACAAGCCGACGACCATCATCAACCTGCGCGGTGAAACCCGGCGCGACAGCACCGCCGCAAATGGTGCAGCAGGGACGCCGCCCAATATCAGTCCAGCGACGATTGTCCAGTGGACAGTGCCCAGCACAAGTAGAAATGTGGCGGTTTGTACTATCGTCACAAAAAATTCGGCAGTGTTGACCGTGCCAATAACATAACGCGGGTTATGCCCGACGGCAACCAGCGATGACGTGACGATTGGCCCCCAGCCACCACCCCCAATCGCGTCGAAGAATCCGCCCGCCAATGCCAGCGGGATGATGCGGCGGTGCATTCGTGTGGCTTCGCGAAATGGCTGTAAGGCTTTGCGGATAATGAGCAGCCCCATGATGAATAGATAAATGGCGATGAACGGCGTGACCGCATCACCATCGACGCTGGTGAGGATGTACGCGCCCAATATGCCGCCTATCACGCCGGGGATGACCAATCGTTTGAACAGTGTATTATTCACATTGCCGAGTTTGAAGTGAGAAAATCCAGAGACTGCCGTGGTAAACACTTCTGCTGTATGCACACTGGCGCTGGCGAGTGCAGGCGGGATTCCAGTGGATAATAAAAAGGTCGTCGAACTCACGCCATAGGCCATGCCCAGACTGCCATCTATCATCTGTGCCACGAAACCAACCACCGCCGCAATGAGCAATGTCGAGAGACTATCGTCCATGATGTCCATCCACATATCGCGGAAACCGCGCGGGATGGTGAAACCTCCTAATAGATTTGGGTACATACCTTCCAGGTGTAGACGGCGTGATCCCGCCAACGGAGGCACTATAACACTGGTGCAAGGGCGATTCAAGCCGACAAATGACAGGTAAGGCTTTGCTGCAAGAATTGACAGTTCCCTACGTTTCGCCGACCATTTGCCGCAGTGTCGCTTCGTCGATAATTGGCACACCCAGTTGACGGGCTTTATCGGCTTTGCTGCCGGGTGACTCGCCCATGAGGACGTAACTGGTCTTTTTGCTCACGCTGCCTGTCACTTTACCGCCGTGCGCTTCGATGAGGGCAGAGGCTTCATCGCGGGATAGGGTGGGGAGAGCGCCGGTGAGGACGAAGGTTTGCCCCGCCAGCGAATCACCCGCCACTACTCTTTTCTCAGCCTGCATCTTGACGCCCGCAGCGCGCATTTTTTCCAGCAGCTGGCGATGGTAATCGTCTGCGAACCAGTCCACAATATTTTGGGCCAGTATCGGGCCAAGCCCTTCGATAGTCAGCAATGGACGGGCAGCATCAATCAGATTTTTGAGTGCCACGCTCAACTGCCCGGCAACACTATCCCCAACAGGCGATCCGTCAAGCACTGGATTAATCGCACGGGTAAGGCGTGACTGAATATCATCTGCGTCCAGATAGCGCGGCGCGAGTTCAGTCACCGGGTTTCGCAGGCGTTCCAGCGCGCGGTCAGTGTCCGCAGGCGCGCCGGGCTTTTCAGCAGCAGTAATCAGGGGTTGTGCGATTCGGGCGAACTCGGCTTCGGCGGCTTTCACAGCCTGTGCCATGTCCAGCAGTGTTTGAATATCGCCAAAGTGGTCAGCCAGCAATCCCGCGACCGTGCTGCCGACACCATCAATGCCCAGTGAAGCCAGTAATTGTGGCAGCGGGCGTGATTTGGCTTTTTCGATTGAACTAATGAGATTCTCAACCTTTTTATCGGCGAAGCCTTCGAGTTCAAGCAGCGGTTCGGGCGTCAGATAGAAAATGTCGGCCTCATCCTGAATAAAACCGAGTTCGATGAGCGTTTGCACCGTTTGCGGCCCCATGCCTTCAATGTCCATCGCCCCGCGCGACACAAAAAATTCCAGGCTGCGGAAAACGCGCGCCGGACATTTGGGATTGGGACAAAAGTAATCGACAGCGCCTTCGGGCTGAACCAGCGGGTCGCCACTAACCGGGCATACGTCTGGTGGCGCGATGGGGGTTTCAGCGCCTGTGCGCGCGCCGATAACTGGCCCGACCACATACGGGATGACATCGCCTGAACGTTTGATGATGACTGTATCACCGAGACGGACATCCAGAGCAGTTATCTGGTCGTAATTGTGCAGGCTGGCATTGGAAACTGTGACGCCACCGACAAATACTGGCTCTAGTTGTGCTGTTGGTGTGATTTTGCCTGTACGACCAACGTTGGGCGTGACGCCAATGAGTTTTGTCGTGACCTCCTCCGAAGGGAATTTGTAGGCGATTGCCCCGCGCGGGTCTTTACCCACCGTGCCTAATTCCTGTGCAATATTGAAGTCGTTGACCTTTATCACCACACCATCAATTTCAAATGGCAGTTGGTTTCTGCGGGATTCCCATGTGGGTAATTGCTGGATAACGGCATCCAATGTGGGATAAAGTTGGGATTCTGGTGCGATCTGGAATCCCATATCCCGCAAGTATCCCAACAAATCCCACTGCTTATCCAACATTAATCCCACACTGTCTACAATTGCGTATAGATATGCGGTGAGCGGGCGTGTGGCGGTATTGCGTGAATCTTTCTGTTTGAGGGTGCCCGATGCAGTATTCCGCGCGTTGATGTAACGGGGTAGTCCTTGCGCTTCCTGCTCTTTGTTCAACGCCTCGAAATCGTCTTTCAAGAACATGACCTCGCCACGTACAACCAGGCGTTCTGGGGGCCTGGGGCCATCGGGCTTAACCGGGATACGCAGCGGCACGGTCTTGATGGTGCGAACGTTAGCCGTTACATCATCGCCAATTTCGCCATTGCCGCGTGTGGCGGCGCGCGTCAGCACCCCATGTTCATAGGTTATAACGACGGTCAGGCCATCGAGCTTGGGTTCAAGCGTGTATTCCAGTTCGACGCCTTCGGATAGTAGTTTGCGATTACGCTCTTCCCATGCGCGCAGGTCTTCGTCGCTAAAGGCATTGGATAGACTGAGGATCGGCGCGGGATGCTGCACTTTGGGGAAATCCTCCGATAAATCGCTGCCCGCGCGCTGTGTCGGCGAGTCCGGTGTTGCGAGTTCGGGGTATTCAGCCTCTATCGCTTTGAGTTCGTTGAACAGTTTGTCATATTCCGCGTCGGTGATGATGGGGGCGCTGAGGACGTTATATCTATAGATGTGATAATTAAGCTGCTCACGCAGTTCTGCCGCGCGCGCGGCGGGGGTGTCGCTCATGAACCGATTCCTCGTTTAATCAGTTGACTATGGCATGACCTGTAGATAATTTTCCGCTGCCCATCCAACTTGAGACGGATTGGTGATGTCTTGCAACTGCCACCATGTTAGGCCGTCGATAAATTCAGGGCCAGCGACAACCGTGAACCGTGTGCCATCGGGTACGCGGAAGACGATATTGGTATCGGTGATACCGGGTGCGTCACGCACATTCAGTTCTTGTGGATTTACACCCACTACGAGTACGGTACGCCCCACGCTGATGATGTCAGGCGTCGGCGATAGAAATACCGGAGCTAATGTGGGGCCTTCCAGCGCAAAGGTCGGCACCGCGCCCGGTGGCACGTCGGTGCTGGTCGGCAGCGATTGGGGCACTGCTCCTGTATCCTGTGGCACAGACCCGGATTGGGGTGTAGGCGATGGTACAGCAGTGATGATGACGAATACCGGTTCACTTTCTGCGGCTGTTCCACCACCTATACCAATCACGAGGGCGACAATGCCAAATGCCGCCGCAATCACAAATATCAGCATCAATGCCAGAGACCACACGGGCAAGTATAAAGCGCTATCGCGCGGGTCTCTACGACGGCGCGATGGTGCGGGCACATGCCGCTGGCGCTGGGCACGAGCGCGATTACCCGGCGCGGGACGCACATGGCCTGTGCCCGGTGGTGGCGGAACGCGCTGCATCGGCTGTGTGCTGGTGATGGGTGCATTAGGCCGTGTGGAACTTAAGTCCGCGCTGCTGCGTGGTGTGGGACGAGTCTCGCCCCCTTCTTCCGGCAGAAAGTCATCATCAGGATTTTGTGGAACGTCTGGCATGGTCAGTGCCCTCGACTGCGTATCCAGTTCAGGAATCGGTCAACTGACCATGTATTTAACACACATTCCGCCGTTACCCAACCCCGACGCGCCGTTTTGACCCCATATTCCATCAAATCCATGTGTTCTTCGGCGTGGGCGTCGGTATTGATGGACAGTGGAATGCCTAACTCAACAGCGCGCCGTGCATATTGTGCGTCGAGGTCGAGGCGGACAGGATTGGCGTTGATTTCCAGTGCCGTGCCACTTTTAGCTGCTGCATCGAATACCACGTCTACATCCATTTCGACAGGGGGACGCACGGGGATTTGCCGCGCAAATGGATGTCCAATCAAGTCCACATGCGGATTGTTAATGGCATTCAATAGGCGCCGGGTGATTTGTTCGCGCGATTGGCTGAGACTGACGTGCAG
The DNA here is from genome assembly GCA_964614375.1 of uncultured Anaerolineaceae bacterium. GTDB lineage: Bacteria > Chloroflexota > Anaerolineae > Aggregatilineales > Phototrophicaceae > CAZTLI01. The sequence continues at coordinate 1,277 of CAZTLI010000077.1, read as the reverse complement.
CGATGCGATGACAAAATCCAACTGTGCTAGCACATCATCGGGATAATCCATCGTGCCATCGGCTTTGATGTCCATCTCTGTCCCGTGCAGCACGAGGATGTCGTCGCCAATGTCGTCGTTGACACGCCGAACTTCGGCTTGTTGTTCGAGCAGTCGCTCAATCGTTAGGCCATTGGCGATGCCCAGACTTCGCGAGTGGTCGGTGATGACGATGTACTTGCGCCCACGTCCCCGCGCTGCTTCCGCCATCTCGCGCACACTCAGCCGTCCGTCGCTCCATGTTGTGTGCATGTGTAAATCGGCTTGAATATCATCCAGTGTGATGAGACTGGGCAGTTGGCCTCTTTGTGCTGCTTCAATTTCGCCGCTGTTCTCACGGAGTTCTGGTGGGATATAGGGCAGACCGACCATCGCATAGACTTCTTCTTCCGTCGCGCATAGGGTCTTATCTGCCGATTCGATAATGTCGCCCTTGTCATCCACCGGGCTGAAGGCATGTTCGTTGAGACTCAAGCCTTTGTCGAGCGCGATTTGCCGCATTCGGACATTATGCGCCTGACTGCCCGTGAAATAGTTCAGTGCCGTGCCCCAGCGTGTCGTTTCCAGGACGCGCACATCCACCTGCAAGCCGGATAGGAGTTCAATAGAGCTTTTGGTGGGGCCATGACCGAGCACCCGCGCAACCGACTCCATGCCAACAAAAGTGTCCATAATGGGTGCGGCATCTGCCATGTCATTGACTGCAATCAGAATGTCTGCGTCGCCAATTGTCGGACGCCCACGTCGGATACTGCCCGCAATCGTGCCTTCGACAGCCTGTGGCAGCTTCATCAGCAAATCGAGGATGTCCTGTGCGGCGGGTAGGGCTTTGCCGAGCGGCGTGCGTCCCGTTTGACGTGACAATGCACCGATTCCGTCAATGATTTTCTGCTGGCTCTTTTTCCCCATACCGGGCAGAGTCGATAATTTGTCCTCTTTGGCAGCGGCTTCAAGCTGTTCGATGGATGTGATGTCGAGCTGTTCCCAGAACAGTTTGGCTTTCTTGGGGCCAACACCATTGATGTGCATGATGTCCACGAGTCCAACGGGAACTTCTGCCGCCAAACGTTCGTAGAATTCCAGCTTGTCCGTATCCAACATTTCGACGATTTTTTCCGCGAGTGTTTTGCCGATGTTAGGGATGTCGGTCAGGGCATTATCGGCAGCAATCGCCCGCAAATCGCGCGGCAGTTCACGGATGACCTCCGACGCGCGGCGATACGACAAAATCCGATGAA
>CAZTLI010000076.1:0-15874 GCA_964614375.1 uncultured Anaerolineaceae bacterium | reverse complement strand
TATTGGAGACACATGCCATGAAGGTATTGGTATCGGGCGGTGCGGGCTTCATCGGCAGTCACGTCACCGGATTATTGATTGAACGCGGCTATGAAGTCGTGGTGTATGACAATCTGTGTGCGGGGCATCGTGCGGCGGTGCATAACGATGCACAATTTGTCGAAGCGGATTTACTGAATCCCGCGCAGCTAGAGCAGGTATTCAGTGCCCATACGTTTGATGGCGTGCTGCATTTCGCGTCGCACATTCTGGTGGGCGAAAGTATGCAGAATCCATTCAAATATCTGAATGATAATGTGATTGCGGTCAACCACATCCTCGAAGCGGCGACTCGCCACCATGTCAACCGTTTCATCCTGTCGTCTACAGCCAATATTTATGACGAAGGCGCGACCATCCCGATTGAAGAAGGTCAAAAACTCAACCCCGGCAGTGTGTATGGCGAGACGAAATTTTATGCCGAACGCGCCCTGCACTGGATGGACACCATTTATGGCCTGAAATACTGCTGCCTGCGCTATTTCAATGCCTGTGGCGCCCATCCCAACGGGCACATCGGCGAAGACCACAAACCCGAATCCCACCTCGTGCCGATTACATTGCAAGTCGCATTGGGTCAGCGCGAGTCGCTGAAAATTTATGGCACAGATTATGATACGCCGGATGGCACAGCCATACGCGATTATGTGCATGTGCTGGATTTAGCCAATGCCCACATTCTGGCGCTGGAAGCATTAGCGAATGGGCAAAGCCGCATCTACAATCTCGGCAGCGGCACTGGCTACTCGGTGCGCGAAGTGCTGGAGACGGCGCGCGCCGTGACCGGGCATCCCATCCCCGCGGATGCTGCGCCTCGACGGGCGGGCGACCTGCCGCGTCTGGTGGCGAACAGCGACCAGATCAAACGCGAACTCGGTTGGCAGCCCCAATATGACGACCTGCGCGTGATGATAGAGACGGCGTGGAACTGGCACAAACACCACCCCGACGGCTACGGCGATAGATAGTTTTTCCGTCGCCAGACGTGAACGGGCAGGGTTGGCCAGCAAAACTGCTTTTGAAGCGTCGCTGCGGGCCATGCAGCGGTGGTCGGGAAAGAGATTCAGGGTGAGGGCTGGATTCGTCAACACCATCCCTTACCCAAATTCGCCGCCGCGCCCTTTGCCCTGTGTGAAGGCCGCTGCGCCCGCATGGGCTTCACGATTATCCAGGGATGCTTGACCGAGTTTGCGCTCGATTTGCAAACCAGCGGCAATTGTCGTGCCCAAGCCTTCATAGACAGCGCGCCGGTCATGGAGCATGGCGGTCTGCGGGAAGGTCGCCAGCAGTTTGCCAATTTCGAGCGCGCGTTGGACGTGTTGGCCTTTGGGCACAGCCTCGTTCGCCAATCCAATGCGATAGGCTTCCTGCGCGTCAACGGGGCGTCCGGTCAGAATCATGTCCAGCGCCCGCCCCAGTCCCACAATCCGCGGCAGACGCTGTGTGCCGCCATCAATCAAGGGCACACCGAAACGGCGCTCAAAACAGCCAAAAATCGCCGTCTCATCGGCTATCCGCATATCGCACCAGCAGGCCAGTTCCAATCCACCCGCCACACAGTAACCCGCCACCGCTGCGAGGGTCGGCTTGTTAATGAACAGGCGCGTATAGCCCAGGGGCCCGACCTCGCTATTGTTATCGAGTCCAGTCAATTCCTTGAGGTCAGCCCCGGCACAAAATACGTCATCGCCGCCCGTGATAATGCCCACACGTTGACTGTCATCGGCTTCAAAGGCCAGCCACGCCTCGCGCAGGGCATCCGCCGTCTCACGATTGATGGCATTGCGGCGGTGCGGGCGTGTAATCGTGATAATCGTCACCGCTTCGTCTGTGGTTACGTCAATGACGCTCATGCGAGACTCCTAAGCAAATGAATCAATTTGATAGATAATGGCGCTGCACAGGCAAGGACGACGGGCTTAAGCGGTCTGAAACCGATCAGGCACAGGGGAAGAGGGCGTCCGGCGCGGCCTGCCGCCAATAATCGACCTGTGGCAGCGCGATAGTTTGCTGCAAAAAATCTCCCAGACTATCCGCCACCACCTGCCACGATTCACGCGGCGCATTCACCTGCGCCACACAGACACGCCCAAAATCATAGGCATCGGCACGACAGCGCACAATCAGCCACGCGCCGTCATCGTGATACGCGCCGATAATCAGGTCGCCCTCACACAAAACGCCGCTCATCGCGTTGACTTCCTGTGTATGGAACATCGCCTCGAATGGCGACCACAAGCGCAGCGACCAACTATCGTTTTCACACTGTGCGTCTATGCCTGCGGTATATGCCCAGAGCACACGCAAGTCTCCGGGCAACTTCAGCGCCAGATGGCGTTCCATGCGGCGCGGCTCCCACAGCGTCACCGGCTGCACATCAAAGCGATAATGGCAAAGCCGTTTACTTTCGGGATGATGAGCGGTGAATGTGGGTGTGCGTTTAACCTGCGCCAGAACCGCTTCCATTGATGTCTGATTCATCGTTGTACCCTCTCTCGGTGAACAGCGCGTCAGCACTTCAGCAAAAACACGCTGCTTGCAGCAAGTGCTTCACCGTTAAGCTGACCGCTGCAATGCTGACCGTTACGCCCGTACCTGTGTCTCCAGATAGTCTGCCCAGTAATCCAGCACACGATTGAGGTGCGTTGAATTGTTGTAGAGCATACTGAGCATCACGCCACCTTCAAGCATACTGATCATCAGTGACGCCAGCACATCGCCATCGACATCGGGCTTGATTTCGTCGCGCGCGATGCCTTTTTGCACCGTAATCGCGATGAATTCGTGCCAGCCGCCAAGCGCCTGGCGTGCCCGGTCGCGCAGTTCGGGATTGGTATTGTCGGCCTCGATTGCCGTGTTCATCGCCGGACATCCGCCACGTACAGGCGGGTCATCTAAATAATCCCGGAACAGGTCAAGCAGCGCGTGCAAACGGTCTACGGTGTTTTTGCGCCCGCGAAACAACTCTCTAAACCGCGCCAGCACGAGTTCCCACGCGGTATCAAAAGCGTGCAGAGCGAGTTCTTCCTTACTGCCAAAGTGGTTATAAATGCCGCCTTTTTGCAGACCCGTCGCGCGCATAATGTCCGACATAGATGCCCCGGCATAACCCTGCTTATTGAAGAGTTCCGCCGCCCGTTCGAGAATGTAGCGCCGGGTATCGTCACCTTTGGTCATGTAGCCTATACCTCTATGCCTAATGTGTTTGCGATGTCGCGGGCGTGGTCACGCTCATGATGCGCCAGAATCTTCAACATTTCTGAAATGGGCATCACCTGCATGTTGGCGTGCCGCCCCTCAATGGCGAGCACCGAGTCGTCAATGCTATCTAACCATGCCAGCAGTTCCGCCCGCGATGCTTCCATTGCTTTACGGGCATCGGTTGGGCTGGTTTCTGCGCGTTTTTCGACCGAACGTTGATTATACCGCTGCAAGTCATAATCGTCGGGAATCACCTGTTGTCCGGCGGCAACGCCCGTCACCATTTTGACGTGTCCCGCGTCCGAAATCATGATGTGCGTCAGCAATTGCCCGATATTCCACTGCGCGCCATCGGCATAGACCTGTGTATCCCAGCGCTCACCTACCTGATCCAGCACATTGTTGAGATACCGGCGCGAATTGTCCAACCGAATTTTGACCTGCTCAATTTTGTCTGACATTTCTCAATCCTTTTTTGTAATATTTTCTACTGAATTTTTTGGGCAGCCACATCGGGCTGTCCCTATGATATTGTGGGCAATCTGCCCGTTTGCCCTACAAGACCCCTTCGTGCCTTTTGCGTTTAAGTGCATTGATCTGTTAGCCGGTTTTGTGTGCCAGCAACCAATCGAGACTGCGTGCCCATAGGTTGTTTTGGAATTGTTGGCGGAAGAACCCAAAATGCCCGATTGACGATGCACCAACATCGTGCGGTGCGACATGGGTGTGATTCACGGCGGCATTCGGGTACATCTTTCGCAGGTTATCAACCGCCTGATGTGGCGCATAGCTGTCATCGGCGAAGCTGTAAAGCTGTATGGGGATAGTGACCCCATCAAAGTGGTGATGCGATGTGCCGACGTGAACGTCATAGAGATAATTGGGCTGACGACCCGCGCGTGCCCATTCCAGCGCGACGCCTGCGGGGACATTTTCGCCCATTTGCATGATTCTGCCGGGATAATAACCGAACAGGCGGGTCGAAACGGGCAGCAGTGTGTGCCAGAACAAAAACATGCCCATCTGCCCCATGCCCGACCAGTTACGCCAGTAACCGCTTTGCGCGGCGACGCCAAACAGCGCGCCAACGGATGTGTAATTCGGCATCAGGCCGAGAATTTGCCCGCCGACACTGTGCCCGACGACCAGCAAGCGCGCCTGTGGTTGCTCAACAGTCACCCAGTTGACCACGCCCGCCGCGTCATACCGTCCCCATTCGTTCAGGGTCGCATTAAACCCGCGCAGCGATTTCGGCCTTGAGTCGCCGATGCCACGATAATCATAGGTCACAACCGTGAACCCGTGTTCGGCTAAATAGTGGGCATATTTGGCGTAATAGCCCCGTCTGACCGCCATCGCCGCGTTGATGATGACCACACAATCAGCACAGCCATCGGCGTCTTCCGGCGCGAACAGTGTCGCCGCCAGTGGATAACCATCCATCGCGGGAATTTGGCAGTCTGTGACATAGACTTGTTTATCGCGTGTAATTTGCATAAACCCTTCCTTAAGAATAGCGCCAGGTCAGTGCAGTAATGAGAACTGATGTCGTGCGGCATCCGACCGCTTACCCGTTGCGTCGTTTGTGGTTCATCTTTAGTTCTTAGCCAGCGGCATCCATAGTTCGCCTCATTTGAGACCGCTCGGTCTGTTTTCAGTGTAACACAGGCCGCGTTTTTGGGCAATAACCGATTTTTTCCCCTGCCGCCATGCCGCCGCAAACCCGCCGCACAGCCTACGCACGATGATTGGCCTTGACAATTCATGCACAAAATACGCTTTCATGTTATTCTTGAATCGAAACGGATTGAACGAATAGCAGGGGTTCTCTTGAAGCCAGGAAGAGGGGTTAGATCGGGTCAGTGACCAGTTGATGCAAGCATTAAAGTAATAGGGGAGATGGAGGGGGCATTTCTCAAAACCATCCTGACTATTAAAACCTATTAAAAGATGCAGTTACGGTGGGTTAATTGCTTGACTGTAAATTAGCACAAGTGGTAAGCTGTGCCGAAAGGTTAAGTCTTTTTTCATAAACCCATCCCTATTTATCGTCCTCACTTCTACCGTGAAAGGAAACATCTAAATGACACAGAACAGGACTCTTGTTCCAAAGTCCACACGCTCCCTTGTGTTGGTGCTGGTAATCGTTGCGTCGTTATTCCTTTTTGTAGGGACAGCGGCAGCACAGGGCGGCACTTGCCCTTCCAGCGCAACCACGCTGCGTCTGGGCGATAGCTCTACGGGCAACATCACCAATGCCGATTATGCCGATTTTTACTGCTTTAATGCCAACGCGGGCGATGTGGTGGTGATTGACCTCGTGGCGACAGGTGGCAACCTTGACCCCTTGATTGTCGTCAGTGACGTTGACCTGACGACGATGTTAGGTCGTGATGATGATGGTGGTGATGGTCTGAATTCGCGCCTTGAATTCCGCGCACCGGAAACAGGTATCTATCTCCTGTCGGTCACACGCTTTAACATTGCCGATGGCACATCCAGCGGGTCGTATCGGGTGACGATTTCCGGCAGCGGCAGTGGTGGGCCAGGGCCACAGGTAACCGAAACGCCGCTTGTGACGACGCCAACCACCGTGCCTTCAAGCGGCGATGGCGAACGGCTCGACCCGGAGGAATTGTGCCCCAGCACCGCCACCGTGATTGACTTTGAAGAAGTCGAAACCTTCTCCAACACTGGTCAGATTACGAACGACGATTTTGCCGATTTCTACTGCTTCATCGGTTACCAGGGCGATAGGTTTGAAATCGACCTGCAAGCCACCAGCGGCAATCTGGATACGTTCATCGTCATCAGTGACCCCGATTTTGAAGCGATGGTCGCCAGTGATGATGATGGGGGCGAAGGCTTGAATTCGTTCCTCGACCTGGAAATTTCTGAAACCGCGCCCTACATGCTGTCGGTGACTCGCTTCAATGTTGCGAACGGGACATCAAGCGGCAGTTACAGTGTGACTGTGACCTTGATTGATCGTCCCAACCCCCCCGACAGTGGTGGCGGTGGTGGCGATTGCGTCTCTGGTATTGACCTCGATGATCCCATTTCGATCCTGACCGCATCTGTATGGTACGCCGACTTTGGTAACGATACCGAAGTCACCGTCACCTTCGCGGCGGATGGCACAGTCACCTTCACACTGGGCGACATCACCACCACGACAGAATTCACCGTCAGTGGCGATGAGATCACCTTCCCGCTCGGTCAATCGGTCTATGAAATCCGCGAAGTGTCACCAACCATGATGGCGCTCGGTACAGAAGGCAATGCCTCTATCGAATTTGAACCGCTCACGCCCATTGTGGCCGGTGGCGGTGACTGCCCGACTGAAGAGCCTGTTGTTGACAGCGGCGACTGCGACAGCGGCCCCCTCGGTCAACTGGTTTTCGGTGAATGGCGTATCATCGGTAACGATGCCCTCGAATTCGACTTCCAATGCGATGGTGTCCTCATCATCACCAACGATGGTTCACCTTCGACAGTCAGCTATACGTTTAGTGGCTCGACGATAGAACTCCAGGTTGGGTCGGAAACCATTGTCTGGACAGATGTCATCCTGACCGACAGCGCGTTGATTGTGACGGTGGAATCGAGCGGCAACACGCTCTTCCTCGCCAATACCGAAGCTGAATAATCCGGCTGACATAGCAGACACCGTAATCGCAACCAAAGTGACCGCCAACACAGGCGGTCACTTTTTCGTTGTGTATCCAATGAGCGCGTGCGAGAGGTCAGGCAATATACGAGGCAATGGCGAGGAAATGCAGTCCAGCGCCACCCAATACGAAAAAATGCCAGAGTTCATGGAAGCCAAAATGCCGGTGAAAATTCGGGCGTTCTGTGCCATAGACAATCGCGCCGATGGTGAACAACACACCACCGATGACAATCAGCAGCGTCGCGCTGCCGGGCAATGCCGTAAACACCTCTGGCGCTGCCAACACCCCGACCCAACCCATCGCGATGTAATAAATCAACGACCCATAGCCCGGATTGAGCCGAAACACCAGTTTATAGACCACACCAACCAGCGCCATCGCCCAGATGATGAGCAGGACGAACAGCCGATGCGGGTCTTCCAACGTGTGGACGGCAATCGGGGTATAGGTCCCGGCAATCATGACATAAATCGCGGCGTGGTCTAAACGGCGCAGCATTTTCAATGTCTCTTGAGAGCCATAGGTGAGGTGGAGGGCGGCGCTAGCAGCAAACAGGACAATCAAGCTGCCGCCATAAACCAGCATGGAGACCATTTTGGCGATGTCGTGCCGGGTGATGGCGACCAGCCACATCACCCCCATAATCCCCAGCATCGCCCCAAAAAGGTGAGAATAGCCACTGACAGGTTCGCGTCCGAATCGCATGATGCACCTCGCTACAATGATGGACGATGATTGCATTTGCAATGTAACACAGTCGCTTAAAGTGCCTGTTAACAATGGGTTTAATGCGCTGCGCGATTCGGTAATTGTTGTTTAACACTCTCTTTAATCCAAGTGTATCATCATTCTAACCGGGTGGCTGACCGATTTTGTTATAGAAGTGTTGGGATTCTACTGGACGTGCGCGGCGAGACGGGTCTCTCGCTGCTGCACGAAAGGATGTCCCGTTTCAACAGCTGCTGTGATGACAGACAAAGGTGTTCTGAGCACTGCTTTAGCCCCTTACCCAACGGGCTGATGTGGTCTTTAACAAAATCATCGGGTAACACCGTTTTGTGTGGACACGTAACTATTCACATATCCATACGCTTGCCTTTTAACCCCCATCCCCGTCCCTTCCCCTGTATACGCGGGAGGTGGCACGCGCAGCGTGACGGAGGGGGTTGAACAGGTTGATACAAAACGAGTCACAAGCGTTCTGGAAGTCCCTTCCCGAATTCAAGGAGGGGATTTATGTGACGATTAATGGACTATAGCAGCCCACAAAGGCCTCCCCTGTAAACGGGGGAGGTGGCACGCGCAGCGTGACGGAGGGGGTTGAACAGGTTGATACAAAACGAGTCACAAGCGTTCTGGAAGTCCCTTCCCGAATTCAAGGAGGGGATTTATGTGACGATTAATGGACTATAGCAGCCCACAAAGGCCTCCCCTGTAAACGGGGGAGGTGGCACGCACAGCGTGACGGAGGGGGTTGAACAGGTTGATACAATTCCCGTATTTAATGCTTTACCGACTTTAGCCCCTTACCCAACGGGCTGATGTGGTCTTTAACAAAATCATCGGGTAACACCGTTTTGTTTGGACACAACGATGCTGTGCCCCTCCAATTATCGACGGTGGATAACGGGTTTATAAGGAAACGGCACGCCATGTCCGATGACACGATTAAACTGTGAACCTGCATCAGTGGACGCGGCACTTTGGCAGCCACGGCGACACTTACTGCCCGCCGGCCTGTTCCTGCGCGAGGGTGTCCTGCGTCACCATCGAGCCAATCTCTTGCAAAATCATTTCGGGGATAGACCCGCCGCCCAATAAACGGGTCATACTATTTACGGCGTCCATTGCGGCCTGGCGTCGTCCTGTCGAGAGGGAGAGGGTCGCGCGGATATAATACCCATCGCGGATGTGGCGCAGCGCGAGTTGTTCCGCGTCGATGCTGAAGATAGCCACCGCGTCGGGGCCAATATCGGCTTCTTCCAGCGCCGCTATCGCGCCAAACGACCCGGCATCGTTGATGCTGAGGATGACATCGAACTGCACACCATCCGTCAGCGCCTCGCGCACGGACCCATAAGCATTTTCCTGTGTGCCGCCGAGGTAGCGTCCAATTACCGTCGCATCGGGCGCGAATTCCAGCAAGCCAAATTCCAGCCCATTCGCGCGATCGACGATAATCTCCATCGTCGGGAAATCGAGGATGATGACATTGGCCTCGCCGCCCAATTCGTCACGGATGTATGCACCCGCCGCCTCGCCCGTGATTTGTCCCATCTGGTAATTTTCGTTCTCGCTTGCCAGCACAACCCCACCATACCGATTGGCGGGATTGCTCATGAACACCAGCGGAATGCCCGCTTCCTGTGCCGATTCGAGGGGGGCAGACAGGAGTTCCTCATCGAGCGGGCAAATAATCAACCCAACTGCGCCATCTGTTCGGGCGCGTTCGATTTGTGTGATTTGTTCATAGCCGTCGTTTTCGCTGTCATATATCCGCAGGCGCAAGCCATATTCAACCGCAAAATCGCGCATTTCCCGCGCCTGGGTGGTATGAAATTCGCTGTCTTGCGTACACGAGATATAGGCGATGAAGCCTTCGCTGCCCAACCGTTCCCGCGCAATGGCGATTTCGTTGTCCGTCGGCACGGCGTCGATGGCGCTGCCGCGCACATTGGGCTGCACTGTGGCCTGTGGATATGTCCGTTCCCGCGATTGCGCTATCCACAGCAGGGCAACCGCCGCCACCACCACCACCAGCACCGCCAGAAACGCCCCTGGCTGCCCACGCCGACCCGCCGCGACCATCGTCCGCGAACGGCGTATCAAATCACTATCGGCAGCGCGCTGTGTCAACGAGGGGTTCACCGCTGGATGACTGGCGGTCGAATACAGCCCGGTGGCTTCTTTCACCGCGACTTCCATTTCGCCAGCGGTATCAAAGCGGTCTTTCGGGTCTTTTTGCAGCGCCTTGAGGATGATGGCCTCTAAAGCGGGCGGGATGTCCGGGTTGAGGGTGCTGGGGGGTTCGGGCGCTTCTTCGAGATGTTTATAGATAATGGTGACCACATCACTGGTCGCGGCATTAAAGGGTGGATTGCCCGTCACCATGTGATAGAGCAGCACCCCCAGACTATAAATGTCGGAACGATGGTCGAGCGTTTCACCGCGCAATTGTTCGGGTGACATATAGGCCGGTGTGCCGACGATGTTCCCGGTTTTGGTGATGTCGCTGCTGCCACTGATGAGCTTCGCCAGCCCAAAATCGGCGAGGAAGGCATTGCCCGTCTGGTCGAGCATGATATTGCTCGGTTTCAGGTCGCGGTGAATCACGCCCCGACTGTGGGCGAAGGCAAGGCCGCTGCAAATCTGCCCGAAGAGGGCCGAGGCGCGGTCTAAAGGGAGCGCATCTGCTTTCAACAGGTCAGATAATGACCCGCCGCGCAGCAGCCGCATGGCGATGTAGGCGGTATCGCCATCATCGGTGAGGCCATAGCTATAAATGGGCAGGATATGGATGTGTTCGAGGTCGGCAACGACCTGTGCTTCTTGTTGAAAGCGACGGCGGAACTCGCCATCATCGAGCGCTTCGCCGAGACGGATGACCTTTAAAGCCACATCGCGGTTCACCGATGTCTGGTGCGCCCGATAGACTGTCGCCATCCCACCCCGACCTATGCGTTCCCGTATGACAAACTCGCCGATCTGCTTGCCGACGAAATCATCCTGTGCCATCCACAAAACTCCCATCCATAGCGGCTGTTCGTGCCGCGTGTGCCCCATTTACGTGAGTGTATCGTAGCTCTGTGTAAGCGTCAATTAACATTCGCAGATTATAGTGCCCATAATGGGTAGCAATCATACGGGTTTGGAAGCCCTAAAGCCAGCACAATGGGACGAGCGTTGGGTTAGCGTAGTTTGGCAATGGGGTTGACAAGGCGCAAGTCGGACTATAATTCTAGTAGACAAGCACATCACGAGGCATAGATTATGAAATCACTCATCCGCATCACCCTGCTGCTGGCGTTCTTGATTGTTGCGCCCGCCATTGCGCCCACCGCCGGCATTTCTGCACAGGACGACGTACAGGCACAAACCCTGCCCGTTTCGTATAGCTTGAGTGGCGTGGGTTTTGAGCCACAGTGGTGGAATAACTGCGGCCCGGCGACGCTGACCAATGCGTTGACCTATTTTGGCTATACAGATAATCAGGGGCGCGCCGCTAACTTCCTCAAGCCCGATTCGCAGGATAAAAATGTTACGCCGCAGGAAATGATCGAATTTGTGAACACGCAGGTTCCCGAACTGCCCGTTTTTGCCATTCATCGCGTGGGCGGCACTATCGACCTGATGCGGACGCTCATTGCCAACGATTTCCCGGTGATTATCGAAGAGGGTTATGACCCCGAACCAGATCGCCTGGGTTGGATGGGGCATTATCTGCTGCTGCGTGGCTATGATGACAGTGTCGGCGTGTTCATGACATCCGATAGCTATCTGGGGTCGGTGAATTATTCCTACGACCACATCAACACCTATTGGCGGCACTTCAACCGCACTTACATCGTGCTCTATACCGCCGACCGCGAAGCCGAGTTGATGGAAATTCTGGGCGATGATGCCGATGCCTTGACCAACTACATTAATGCGCTCAGTATGTCTATTGCAGAGGCCGAAGCCAATGCCGCCGACCCGTTTGCATGGTTCAATCTGGGGACAAATTATCTGCGGATTGCCGACCTCTATCCTGATCGCGATGCAGCAGTGACCTATTACGAATATGCCGCCGCGTCTTTTGACCGGGCGCGCAATGCGGGGGCTGGTTTGCCCTGGCGGATGCTGTGGTATCAATTCGGCCCATTTGAAGCCTATAATGCCGTCGGGCGCTATGGCGATACGATTGCGCTGGCACGCGCGACGATTGCCACCAAAGCCTCTAGCGACGAATACCTGAATGTGGAAGAGGTCTACTACTATGCAGGTGTGGCGCGGGAAGCGCTGGGTGAACGGGACAACGCCATCGCCAACTACAGCACGGCTGTGCTGCTCAATCCACGTTATGCGCTGGCAAATGAAGCCCTCGTCCGCGTTCGTGGTGGATGACCCGGATTTGCATCATCTTCAAGGCGGTCTGTCGGCAGATAGGCCGCCTTTTTAATTTGTCACCTGTTCCATGAGCGCATTGAATGGAATAATGGGGGTCAATGCAGTTGTCACACACGCACAATGGATATGGGAATAGGTATGGTATAGGGCGCCAGGTGTTTGCTGGTCAGCACCTGAGCTTATTCAGACAGCGGTGTTTGCCCGTTTTTAGCTGAATTGCCGATTGCTGAAATGCCAGAAGGCGCTCGCCACAACCAATAACATCTCACAAACCCATCTGTCGTGTGTGGACGGGATGTAATCAAATAGGCAGTTAATCTGAGGTATTTACTTATGGCACACGACCCCTTTATCGGTACATGGAAACTCGACCCATCGCAGAATCGTTACGAAGCGGGTTCACCGCCGCAAAATGGCCTGTATATCATCGAGCCGCTGGGCGAAGGTTATCGTATCACGATGAAATGGACAACGCCCGAAGGTCAATCTGTCGAATCGGCCTATGAAAGCATTCCCGATGGACAGGAATATCCTTACGATAAACCCGCCATTGCCGACGCCATCAGCATGACTCGGGTCGATGCTCGCACGCTCGATTCGCAGTCGAAAAAAGGCGGACAGGTGATTGCCTATGCGCGACGTGTCTTGTCTGAAGATGGGCAGACGATGAGCATCACCCAGTCCGGCACCAAACCCGACGGCACGCGCTTCTCCAATAAGTCGGTCTATCACCGGCAGGACTGATTGGGTCACATTAGACAGAATCATGACGATGGGTAAAGTCGAATGACATTACAGGTCATCGGTGCGGGTTTGGGGCGTACAGGCACACACAGTCTCGCATTGGCACTGGAAATGCTGGGAATCGCCCCCTGCTATCACATTCAAGCTGTATCTAAACATCCGCATCACATTGACCTCTGGAATGACGCAATGGACGGCAAGGATGTGGATTGGCACACGCTCTTTTCCGGCTACAAGGCGGCTGTTGAATGGCCTGCTGTGGCATTTTTGAAACTACTCATCGAAGCCTATCCACAAGCGAAAGTGACTTTGACCCTGCGTGATGCCGAATCGTGGTATGCCAGTGCTGTGGAGACGATTTTTGAAGGCCTCGAACTCAGTCAATACAATCCCAACCCGGAACGGCGTAAAGGTGGCGCGATGAAACGCCGTTTGATACTGGATACGGTGTTTGGTGGAAAATATCGCGATAAAGCCTACGCCATTGGTGTCTATGAACGGCATGTCGCGTTTGTACATGACCTCGTACCAGAACACCGTTTGCTGGCATTCAATGTCAAAGAAGGCTGGCAACCGCTCTGCACATTTCTCGGTACATCTATACCCGATAGCCCCTTCCCACGAGTCAACGACAGAAGTAATCATCTATCCACCATGCCAGACTGGGCAAAGCAAGCCAAAGCCGAGCGTGAAAACCGCGACTCACAATAATCAGCGCATCAATGCCGACACGGTGTGATAGACACTAATCAACGCATTGCCGGGCAGGGCTTCCGGCGCGGCGTCGTTGGCGAATTGGTCATAACGCAGGATGCCGCCGGGTGTGCTCCATGCGGTGTGCCACGTCATTGTTTCCGGCAGTTTATCCGCCAGACCAGCGGGCACAGGCCACGCATAAAAATAGAAATAGGGTTGGCCGATGTCTGGCGTGCCCGGTGAAAAGCCAAAATTCACATGCGGGTCTTCGTGTTCGTTCATGCCAGCGACAAACCACAGCGTCGAGAGGTCGAAGCCATGCGGCCACAGCGCAACCGGTGTCTGCCCGCCGAGCATCCGCCCCTTCACCACACTCAACACGATATACATCCGCCACTGAATTTCGGCATAGTGTTTTGCCGTCTCGTGATGGAGCTTGAACGCCGTCGTTTCGGTGATTTTGCCGCGATTGGGTTCGAGGGCGTGTCCGGCTCTGGCGAATGCGGCAAAGGTGGCGTCGAACAATGATGTCTGATTATGTCCTGCTAGCGGGACGTTGAACACCTCGCCACCATCGTTTAAATAGACAATCGCCGCGCGCGTGTAATCCAGTTGCAATTCACCGCCGAAGGATAATGCGCCGGTGGTCGCGCCGGTGGCGATAGGGATGGCGCTGTAATGCAGGTCGTTGGGCAGCGGGTCACTGCCGAGCAGTCGGGTTGAGCGCAGCACCTGCATCGCCTGATGCAGCGCGGTTCGGGTCGCGTCCCAATCGCTGAGTTCTGGTAAAGCCATATTTTATAATCTCCTGAGGTTTTGACTGACTTTTTATGAACCACAGAACCACAGAGCGCACAGAGAATGAATTTTGAAAAGTTCATTATAGATGGCGCAGCATATGATGCCTTAAAATCAATCACACACTTCCTTGCACCAGCGCATCTGTCAGGCTGAATTATTCTCTGTGTCCTTCACAAAACGCCCTTGTGCGTCATCTGCGGTTCAGTTTTTCTAGCTGAGTGGGAACAAACCGAGTGCCGCGTCCAGACTCCAGACTGTCCACGCGCCCGCCGCCAGAATCACGATTTCCGCCACAATCATGACAAAATTCTGCCCCTGATCGACACGGAAACAGGCATTGACCGATTCCGATTTTTTCTCGTCGTAATCGGTAGGTTTGACGCCCGATACCGTGATGTAGTTAAAGTTCAGCAGCAGCGCCACCACTGCCGCCAGCGGTGTGAATACGCCGAATGTCAGGCCGATACCCACCGCCAATTCACCCAACACAATCAGATAGGGAAACACGGTTGGACTGAAATTGATGATACGGCGGATGATGCCCGCATAAGCCGGGACCGGGTGATGGTCGAGTAATGAATTTGTCCACGTCATCATGCCCGTCTTGACGAATTTAGGGTATTCCTTGTGCCAGACACTTTTCAGCCACCACAAACCGATGCCAATCCGCAGCACCGCCAGCCAGTGTTCAATCGTCATTTGTTCGCTCAGAAACATGCTAGCTTCTCCTTATAAAATTTAATTTAGGGATGCACGAACGCCGCGCATCCCAGCAGCTCTTACTTGTCGCGCCCGGTGCGTTGGCGGCGCGCGGCGGCGATACCGTGTGCCTCAATGATGAGCTGCCTGGTGGTGTCTGCATTGGCTTGTGACGGATTCAGAATGCACACAAAATGCTGTTTTGCATAGTCGGGATGGGGCAGGAAGGTATCCAGTACCGTATAATCGACCTTTTCGGTACTGGAATCGCCCAGCAGTGATTGGAAGGTCGCTTTGCTGATGCCGATATTGATGCGGAACACGCCGTCCCGATTCAGGTTGGATACGCTGTCATAATCATTGTCTGAATCGGCGATGGTCACAAATGGCAGACGATGGTCATCGCCCACGAAGAAAAATCGGTATCCATAATTCTCCGACTGCTGCACATTATCCAGTCCTGTGACAAATGCTTCCACTTCTGACAGATTCATTGCGCGCCATTCTCCCAGGTCTAAGGGGTTGATAGACGGTTGCGAACGAAGGTCTTTGGTGCGATGCGTGCCATTGTATCGTATAGACCGTCATCGTATCAGGCGTATTTTGCAAAATTGTCATAGATGATAGCGCCAGCGTGAACACCCGCTCCTCCTGATAAGCCGGTAATACCAGGAGCGGATTGCGCTTATGGCGTCAATTCCGGCCCTGCCCTGTACCCTATTGTCAAGCGCATTTATACACTGGCTGCACACTTCAATTATAGCTGGACACAGACCGTTAAACGAACGACTGGCGTTTGATTTGACTTGTGTAATGTGCATAGGGGGAGCTATGCACCCTGCACAAGTTGGAGTACAATAAAATACACGTATCGGCCTTATGTTCAAGGTGTATGACTATGCTGACCAATGGTG
>CAZTLI010000075.1:0-15910 GCA_964614375.1 uncultured Anaerolineaceae bacterium | reverse complement strand
CACCAATTGATACATAAACAACCATAAAATCAGCCGATTCAGGATGAACATCTGCCAATTCCATGAGCTTTATCAGGGGTATGGGACAAGGAGCACAGTTGAGGGATGTATGGATGTAAGGCATCCGGTTTATGGTGTACGGATGCCTGAACGATGCAATTTTTCACTCCGACGCATAACGGGTGTTCATTTGGCGGACGGCTGAGTTAATCAACGGACGATAAAGATAGCGATAGAACCAGCCCGGTAAATAGCGTCCACGCTCTTCAAAGGCCACACGGGCGCGCGGGTGCTCCATGATTTTGGGGATACCCGGTTTATAGTTGCTGGCGTCTTGCCAAAATTCGATGCGGCTGAGGTGTTTGACGCTCTTGTAGCCATAGTGTGCCGGGGCAATCAACCGCAGCGGCGCGCCATGTTTAGAAGTCAGCGGTTCGCCATTGAGTGTATCGGCAAGCAGCACACTGTCCGCCAACGCATCTTCTAACAGCAAACTGCCCTTGGCCTTATCCATGCCTCTGAACACCGCCAACGTGATTGATTTATCGGATAGGAGATGTGGCTGCATAAATTGGTCAAATACATCACGCAAGCGATACCCGCCCCACCGCACCCCACGCTAGCTCCATGTGGTGACGCAGTGAAAATCGCATGTCTGCTCGAAACGTTCGAGTGCCGTAAATTCCGCAGAAGTAACGGTCACAGGTTCAATGTCCCCTGTGATCTGGATGCTATAATCCGTCGATGCGGGTGCTTCAAAATTGGCAAAGGCCGAAACGCCAAATCGCGGAAAATCGGTGCGGGCACATTGTCCCGGTGGAAGGGGCGTCTCTATAGGGCGCGCCGCTGTCATGACTGTCCTTCGTTCATTCATACAATGAATGATTCAAAATCAAGATTGGCAAAATCGCCAACTAAAACATGTCATACCGTATGGTATGTTGTCAACCCAATGGGACCTGTTCCACACCTGTTTTACAGGCGAATCTACTGATCGCCTCATTCGTGGTATAACTATCCTCGTATCTCACGCTACAGGACAATGCTCATGCCCGAACACGATGTAACTGATTTTTATGATGCAATGGCAGATGACTATCACCTGATTTTTGCAGATTGGGCGCAGTCGGTGGAGCGACAAAGTATCGCGTTAGATAAGCTCATCCGCGACCATCTACCGGATGCGCCCGCGCCTATTCATCTACTGGATTGTGCCTGCGGGATTGGTACGCAGGCGATTGGATTGGCGAAACAGGGTTATCGGGTTTATGCGACAGACATCAGCGCTAATGCAGTCGAACGCGCACGCGACGAAGCACAAAAAATGGGCCTACAGGTCACGTTTGGTGTTGCTGATATGCGAACGCTGACACAGGTCATCCACGAACAGTACGATGGGGTGCTGGCCTTCGATAATGCCCTGCCCCACCTGCTCACAGATGATGACCTCGCACAAGCAGCGCGCGAACTTTTCGCCGTCACCCGACCCGGCGGCGTCTTCATGGCGAGCATTCGTGACTATGATTCATTGTTGACAGAACGCCCACAAATGACCTCGCAGCATGTGGTAGATTCACCGGACGGCAAACGTGTGATGTTCCAGGTGTGGGACTGGGACGACGAACACTATACATTCACACAATTTTTCCTCATCCATCAGGGGGATGACTGGCAGATGCGTCACTATACCTCGCGCTACCGGGCCTTACGGCGTGATACGCTGTCTAACGCATTAGCAAACGCTGGATTTAATGCCATACAATGGTTGATGCCTGCTGAAAGCGGGTTTTATCAACCTGTTGTTGTTGCGCGACACTCATGAATTGGCATGATACACCACCATCGAATCCTGTTATACTTCGCGCATATCCGCTGTTGTGTGGAATGACGGGGGCGGGACAAAGATGAATACCTTAGCGCGGTTAGACAATCGTTCAAGACGATTTAAATTGGCATTGGGTGCAGTGCTGGTTGTGCTTATTGGATTTGTGGATTATGTCACTGGCAGCGAAATCAGTTTTTCGATTTTTTACCTGCTGCCCATTAGTTTGATGACGTGGTATATAGACCGCCGCACAGGATTGATCGTCGCGGCTATTAGCGCCGCTATCTGGTTATTGGCTGACCTGTCTGGCAGCCGTGTCTATTCGTCATCGGCTATCCCCTACTGGAATGCCGCGGTACGCTTCGGCTTTTTTGTCATTGTCACCTATGGATTAGCGTCGTTACGGGCAACCGAGCGGCGGCAGGAGGAGCTTGGTTATTTCATTGTTCATGATTTGCGTTCACCTTTGTCGAATATCGTCGTCGCGCTGGATTATCTGCTTGAGGCGGGTAAAGAGACCTTATCCGACGATGACCAAAAACTCATCCGTTTGTGTATCACATCCTCCAATCGTTTGATGACATTGATTAACACACTGCTCGATTTAGCACGATTAGAGCGCGGCAAAATGGAGCTTAAATGTACCGCAACCCCTGTTGATGAATTATTCAGTCTGGCGGCAGAACAGGTTTCGGCACTAGCTGAACGCAAAGATGTGGATGTAGAGATGGACATCCGCGACGATGCGACAACGGTATTTGCAGATACTGAGCTAACGGTGCGTGTACTGGTTAATTTGCTGAGTAACGCGCTCAAATATAGTCCATCACAGTCGATGGTCATTTTGCGGGCTGCGGCAGATGGCGACATGATTGCCATTAGCACTATAGACGCCGGACCGGGTATTCCCGAAACATGGGCGAAAAAGGTATTCCACAAGTTTACACAAATCGAAGCCAGTAAAGCCGGTGTGGGTGTCGGGAGCGGATTAGGACTGAGCTTTTGCCGCTATGCGATTGAGGCACAGGGGGGACGTATCTGGGTCGAGAGTGGTGTAGGTACGGGTACAAGGATGATTTTCACACTGCCACGTCCCACAACTGACCACACGCGAAATGGAGGTTAAGCCGTGCCGCAAATTGTCAGCCTTGTTTATCAACCGGATTGTTTTAGGTATTAAGGATGGATTCATTAACAACACATCGTTTGGGGCATGTTCAGCTTGAGCCACAGACAGAGGTCGTCGCAGGCCAGCATGGGACATGGACACTGTGCTACACCGTTGGCAGCTATGGCATTGATTCGGGTGGACAAATCAAAATTGCGTTCCCGCTGGTGACCGATTGGGAAGTGCCGCAGTTTGACCAACCGACACAATCTGGCTACACGACGGTCACGACGAATGGCGCGGCGAAATTGCGCGTCTCGTGGCAGCCGAAGGGCTATATCCGCCCCTGGAGCAAGTGTATCGTCATTGATGTGTACGATGGTTCGCTTGACCCTGACTCCGTTATTGAAATTGTGCTGGGCGATACAGCGCAGGGTTCGCCGGGAATGCGCGCCCAGACCTATCAGGAGTCGAAATATATATTCCTGACCTTAGTTGATCCAACCAATGGTTGCGACCCGCGTCCGCTTCCGACTTCACCGCAGATTCGTGTCGTGCCTGTTGCACTAGAGACGATAGTCTGCCTGCTGCCGTCGCAGGCGAAAATCGGTGAACCTGTTGCGATATTCGTGAAGGGTGAAGACCACTGGCGCAATCCCACCCCGCCGCCAATGGGCTTACAATATGCGTGGGTTGGCGCAGGTATGGTGGAGATTAGCAACAATCAACTGATTGCCTCTGATAATGGAACAGGCTATGTGATCGTAACAGCGGGCGATTTGACCTGTCGCAGCAATCCGATTCGCTTCACAGATGCCGACATCACCCGAAACAAATACTGGGGCGACCTGCACGCGCAAACCAAAGCTACCGTGGGTACAGGCAGCGAAGACGAATACTTCACCTTCGGGCGCGATGTAGCACGGCTGGATTTTACCAGTCATCAGGGCAATGATTTTCAGATTACCGACGATTACTGGCAGCATCTCAACGACACGACAGAACGCTATCATGAAGACGGACGCTTTGTAGTCTTCCCCGGTTATGAATGGTCAGCCAATAGTCCCGCAGGCGGCGACCTCAACGTATTCTATCGACATGAAGGCCAACCGATATTGCGTTCGTCGCACTGGCTTGTGCCGCATATCCCCGAAACCGAGTTGTCACCCGCCCATCCCGCCAATGTGTTATTTGAGAAAATGAATCAGACTGTGCCGCTGAGTGATGTGCTGCTGTGCGCTCATGTCGGTGGGCGCTATGCCAACATCCGCCAGTATTTTGATCAAGATTTGTTCGGACTGGTCGAACTGGTATCGTGCTGGGGCATGTTCGAGTGGATGCTGTGGGACGCGCTTGAACGCGATTATATCGTCGGGGTGATGTGCAATTCCGATGGACATCATGGGCGACCCGGTGCGGAAGGCGCGGGCATGGAAGAATTTGGTATCCAGAATGGTCTGACATGCGTGTTATCGTCGATATTGACCCGTGACGCGATATTCGATGCGCTCAAGCAGCGCCACTGTTATGGCACAACGGGCGCGCGGATACTGCTCGATTTTATGGCTGATGACCATCTGATGGGGTCGGTGATAACCCATCAACAGACAGAAGTGGCTTTCAATAGTCAGGTTGTCGGCACTGCCCCACTGCAAGCGATCCAACTTTATCGCGGAAAAGACCTGATGCGCGAGGTGCGTCCAGCAGCATTTGATACACTCGGCGACTCACACCGCATTCGCATAAGCTGGTCTGGTAGTCGTGAACGAGGTCGGCAGCGGCGCGTGACATGGGACGGAGAGGTTCGCTTCACAGGCTGTCGTATTCAGTCCGTCGAGCCGTTTGCGTTCGATGCGGAATTGGATGGCATCATCGAACAGTCGGATGATACGATTGTCTTTCGCAGCCGCACGACAGGCGACAGGGATGGATTCGACATCTGGTTAGACGATGCTCACAACGGACAGGTCGTGTTTGATTCAGCAGCGGGACAGGTCACACGCAATTTAAACGAATTAACCGCCCAATCGCCACGCTTGGTCTATGATTTTGGCGGCGTTGATATGCAAGTGGTGATTGAACGCTATCCAGAACAGGTGACGACGCTTGAACTCGAATTGACAATTGCCGAGAGTCCACCCGCCCGACAATTGACAGCCTATTTTGTCAAAGCGATTCAGGTTGATGGTCAGATGGCGTGGTCAAGCCCTATCTACTTCGACAATCGTACTGATTGACCCGCTATCTTGACTGGTGACATGTTGCGCTGGTTGAGTATAATGACGCAATTTGAGCACGTTCCCGGATAGAAAGAGAATCTATGTCATTTCCGAAGGATTTTATATGGGGTGCGGCGACGGCAGCCTATCAAATTGAGGGTGTGGCACAGGACGATGGACGCGGCGAGTGCATCTGGACGCGGTTTTCACACATTCATGGCAACGTGGACAATGGGGATACAGGGGATGTGGCCTGTGATCATTACCACCGCTACCCGGAAGATATTCAACTCATGCGCGACCTCGGTCTGGATGCCTATCGTTTCTCAATTTCCTGGCCCCGTGTGATTCCGGCAGGCACAGGCGCGACCAATCCCGCCGGTCTCGATTTTTATGATCGTCTGGTCGATAGTTTGCTGGAAGTGAATATCACACCTTACGCCACAGTTTATCACTGGGATTTGCCGCAAAAATTGCAGGATCGCGGTGGATGGGCGAATCCTGATAGCCCGAAATGGTTCGCGGATTATACCCGGCTGATGGGTGAACGATTGGGTGATCGGCTGAAACATTGGATTACCCATAATGAACCCTGGGTCGTGGCTTTTGTGGGAAATTTGCAGGGACGCCATGCCCCCGGCCTGAAAGACTGGAAAACGGCGCTGTCTGTCGCGCATCATCTGCTGATTTCGCACGGCGAGGCGGTGAATGTGCTGCGTGAGACTGTCCCGGACTCGATTGTGGGTATCACGCTCAATCTCAATCCGATATATCCCGCTAGTGACAGTGAGGAAGATAAACAGGCGGCACGTCGCTTTGATGGACATCACAACCGCTGGTTTCTTGACCCGATATTTCATGGGGCATATCCGGCGGATACGGTTGAACTGCTGCATGAAAAACTCAGTCATATCGACCTAAATGAAGTCCGGGCCGCGAAGGTGGACATCGACTTCCTGGGCATCAAC
Organism: uncultured Anaerolineaceae bacterium; assembly: GCA_964614375.1. Taxonomy (GTDB): domain Bacteria; phylum Chloroflexota; class Anaerolineae; order Aggregatilineales; family Phototrophicaceae; genus CAZTLI01. Next base: position 9,790 of record CAZTLI010000075.1, on the reverse strand, counting down.
AATTACTTCCGGTCAGTTGTGGCGAATGTGCCCATGAATCCGCCAGTATACGTGGAGGAAGTCAAGCCAGAAGGCGCGGTCTATACAGCGATGAACTGGGAAGTGTATCCACCTGGATTGACGAAACTGCTGCTGCGCGTGCATGAGGATTATGCGCCGAAAGCCATCTATATCACCGAAAACGGCTCGGCATGGGACGACCCTGAACCCGAAAACGGCATCATCCATGACCCGCAGCGGGTGTCTTATCTCGAAAGCCATCTGGCAGCGGTTGATGATGCCATTGTCGCAGGCGCGCCGGTTAAAGGCTATTTTGTGTGGAGTTTGATGGATAATTTTGAATGGGGTTATGGCTATAGTAAACGCTTCGGCATTATCTATGTCGATTATGCGACTCAGGAACGGATACTGAAGGCCAGCGGTAAATATTACCGTGACCACATCGCCCAATGGCGTTCGACGCACTAAGTCATCGCAGCTTCAATATGGCTTGTTAATGGGGACGAATCTGTTCATTCGTCCCTTTTGATTCTGTTGAGCGATAATACACGGACAAATGTCCTTACTGTCCATGTCAACCATTTGTATACTACGGATGTTCACATGACATGAAGGTATGCCAAAAATGGATTTTTCGAAATTTGACAATCGCCACTATCCGGTGGTATCGGTGGTGGATGGTTATGGCGAATGGGTCGCTAGCTACGAACGGACAGTTGAAGATGAGATGGACATCCGGTTGTTTGAGCGTATCGAGACAGTCGAATGGGCCAATGCCGGTCAGGTGTTGGATTTAGCCTGTGGCACAGGGCGAATTGGTGTGTGGTTGAACAGCAAACGGGTCACGACGATTGATGGCATCGACATGACGCCAGAAATGCTTGCGTTTGCGCGGGAAAAAGCAGTCTATCGCCAGTTGTATACAGGGGACATCACCCAAACAGCATTCGCCCCCGCGACCTATGACCTGTGTACGCAATCGCTGGCGGATGAACACCTGCCCGAGCTGCTGCCCCTCTATCAAGAAGCTGCGCGCATCACCCGTCCCGGTGGGTACTTTGTGCTGGTGGGTTATCATCCCTATTTCCTGATGAATGGTATCATCACCCATTTTCATCGCGCAGACGGCGAAGCGGTTGGAATCGAGAGTTATGTCCATCTTTTGAGCGATCATGTCAAAGCTGCGCTATCCAACGGTTGGACATTGCGCGAGCTGGATGAGCAGGTTGTTGATGAAGCCTGGCTAGCGAAAAAGCCTAAGTGGGAAAAATATCGCAATCAACCTGTCAGCTTCAGCATGGTCTGGCAGCGGGTATAGAGCTATGAGGAAGTATATTCAGGTAGTGTGCGAGGATGACGTTTGATGTCTCATGATATTGGGTTACGCTGCCCCGCATCTATAGCATAGTAGAACGCAAGTGAATCAAACGGAGATGTCGCTAATGGCTGTTCAGCCGAAAATCCGCAGCACAGTGGTGGATTATTATCAACTGCCTGAATATGCCGGGCATGATGTGATTCAGCTTATTAACGGTGAGGGTGTTATTGGCGCTGCGAAGCCTATCAATCATCAGGGTTGTGGGCAAGGTGGTGGTGTTTTGCTGGCGTATTGCCAAACAGCAGGGCGTTAAAGAGCAAAAATCCCACGTCAGGAGTCGCCACCCTGTTTGAGACGTTATCCTTCTGATTAACGGGGGCTATCGAGGCCAACTGATTTGCCGTTCGAGGGCTTTTGTCGTGCGTTCAAGGTTGTCGAACACTTCAAAGTGGGCGCGAGTCAGGCTGAAAATGACGAGCATGGCTAATCGCACCACCCTATCCTCCGCCGCAACGAAGATATTTTCCAGATTGCTGTGGTTCATATAGCTCTGTACATCACGGATACGGCTGAAGTTGAATGGACGATCCATTTTCATCGCATCAATCATGATAGACAGCGGTGTCGAACTGTTATCCAACTGCTCAGTGATGCGGCGATTGACCTCCACTACATCATTGATCGTATAGTCACCAATGATGGACAACAACAAGACCTTATCAGCCGTATGCCATGTCAATTCACAAGTCATCGTAACCTTGCACTTTCAGAAGTTCGGAACGTCCAACCATCACAACAATGATTCCAGTTCGCGCGCGAATCCAGTAACATCCAGCGGTTTCGGGAAATAGGCATTAAATCCGGCTCGTAACGCTTCCTCGCGGGTTTTTGATGTATGAAACGCCGTGACTGCCACACAGGTCAAGGCTTCCGTGCGCGGGTTACTACGAATAGTCTCCAACAATTCCCATCCATCTTTACCGGGTAAGGCAAGGTCAATGATGACTGCTTGATAGGTATCGCCCGTTTCAAACAATTTTCTAATCGCATTCTCTGCATCGGCCACCACATCATGCTGCATATTGAGATGTCCGACTACATGCGATACCAGTACCTGACCATCTGGATCGTCTTCTACAATTAGAATGGGTTGTGCCATGTTATTGCTCCTTAGATATTCAAATATTCTGTAAGCTGCGGTATTTCGAGCAATAGATTGAGTAGTTGCTCAATAAAGGTATTCGCTGTGAGGGGTTTCATCAGATAATTTTGGAAGCCGGCAGACAGTGCCCGGTCCCGGTCTCCCTTCATCGCATGTGCGGTCAATGCAATCACCGGGATATTATCCGCGTATACCGACTCTTTCAGGTTGCTGAGGAATTCCCATCCATCCATTTCTGGCATGGACAAGTCGGAAATGACGAAGTGGGGTTTTATGGTGTCTACAAGTTCAATGCCTTCTACCCCATTGGTGGCTGTATGCACATTCGCGCCATAAAACGTGAGAATAAATTCAGCAACTTCCAGACTGTCGGGTTCATCATCAATGACAACGATGTTCCAATCTTTCAGCAAATCAGCGGGAATTTTGTTCATGTGTTACGTCCCTTTTTGACTATCATCTGCGACTTCAAGCGGCAATGTCACAGTAAACGTGCTGCCCTTGCCCACTTCGCTTTGTACAGCCACGCTGCCACCCATTGCCCGCGAGAGTTTCTGCACCAGCGCCAATCCCAACCCTGTGCCGCCATATTCACGTTTTGAAGACCCATCCACCTGCCGGAATTCATCAAAGATGTATTCACGCGCATGGGGCGGGATGCCGATGCCAGTATCTTGTACTGAAAGCAGCCAACCGTCATGACTTCGTTCCAGCGCCAATGAGACCTGTCCCTCATGCGTAAATTTGAACGCATTACCTAACAGATTGACCGCAATCTTCGACAGGGCCTCTTCATCACCCATAATCACGGGGGGTAGATTCGGGTCAATCTTCGCGACAAAAGCAATTCCCTTATTTGTTGCGAGAACACCCACCTCATGTTGCCATTTCTGAATGAGCGATTCCAATGTAATCGGTGATTTGACCAGTTCAAGTCGCCCGGATTCGATGCGCGATAGGTCAAGGAAATCGTTGATGAGCGCCAATAATCGCTTGCTGTTGGCACTAACGCGCGAAACCATGTGTTCAGCTTGCGGACTTAACTCAACGCCCATGCCACTCAACATAATACTCGTAAAACCCTCAATCGCGTTTAACGGGGTACGCAGTTCGTGCGACATCGTAGACAAGAACTCCGATTTCAATCGCGAATTTTCCTGGGCAATCCGCTGTGCCGCCAGCGCCTCGTCGCGCGCGTTCCGCAAATCGACTGTTCGTTCAGCAATGCGCCGTTCCATGTCCGTATAGAGCGATAGCAGATTTTCGCGCATTTCCTCGACAGATTTGGAGAGATGTGTCAATTCGGAAGACCCGGTTTGGGGTGCAATACGATGGGTCAGGCGACCAGCAGCAATCTTTTGCGTTTCATCCACGAGCGTGCGAATTGGGCGTGTGAAGGTGCGACTTACAAACAACACCGCCGCCACACTCGCAATAATTGCCAACAAACCCACAATTGCGGATTGAATCGCAGTGGTGAAGATTTGATCGTTCAACTGTGAAATGGGCAATTCGATATGAACTGCGCCAATCACCTGACTGCCTACCACGACAGGCTTGCCAGCGATGAGACGATCACTTTGCCATGTAAGCTGTATCCCTTGAGATTCGATCAGACGCGCGCCAAATGGGTCCCTGGTCAAAGATGCTTCCAGTGTTGGGTCATCGGGCGAGATCAAAATGCGGCCTGTCGGGTCATAAATTCTCAGGGCCAGCGTATCGCTCGCATTGAAGAATTGGTCTGCGATAAAATCGACTTGATCAACATCTAAAAAATACAGGGCATCAACAATTGCCAGCGTGGTAGTATCGACAATGACTTCGGCGCGGCGCTCAACTTCATCTCTGAAGTACGCCGTCGCCCGCGAGATAGACGCAGCGGTAACGCCGACGACAACGACGACAATCACGGTCGTGATAAAGGCAGTCAATTGCCATCGAAATGACCACGTTTTCCAATCTCGCAATGAGGATAGCGGAGATTGCGACTTGTCGAGAGGTGCTGATGTTGTTACTGCCTTAACTGTATCCACGATGTTTCGACCTGTGTGCATAGTCTGGTTTCATGTGAAAATGAGTGATGGAGCGCGGGGGCGCCCCATCAAATCTCATCATATTATCGGTTATTGAACACTTCAAACATTTCCAGAATTGGGCCAAATGCGGCTTCGGCACCACCCGGAAATTCGTCGAATTGAGTCGTGCGGATAATCTCCAGCAATGGTTGACCTTCCGCATCTTCATCCATTGTAATGAGAATCTCGCGCACGGCGTTCGCCAATTCATCATCAATATCCGGTCCAATCATCATGACACGGCGCGGTACTTCAGCGGTCTCGGCAATGATGACCAATTCCTCGCGGGTGGCTTCGGGTATACCCAGATACGTCAAATTGTCCGTCGCACCAATATCGACAATACCGCTCAAAACCCATTCCACCGTATTATCGTCATCACCTGAGAATACATAGCCCACTTCATCATCGGGTACATCTGCATCGCGTGAACTTTGCTCAACCGGATTCAGCCCATTCGATACCATGAACGAGATCGGCATCATAAATCCCGATGTCGATGCTTCGTCATCAAACGCGATCATCCGTCCTACCATGTCTTCTGCGCTTGTCAGACCGCTATCAGCGCGGGCGAAGAACACAGTATGATAGACGGGAGCGCCTCCGCGCCAACCACGTACCAGTGGCTGTGCGCCTGTCTCTTCGCGGACAATCAATGCGGGATAAAGGCTGTCGTAATAGAGGTCAATTTCGCCCGAACCCACCAGCTCTGTCATTGAATCTAAATCGCGGGCAATCCGTACTTCACCGCGTCCGATACCGTACTCACCCAGTCGCGAGGCAACATAGTCAATAATGGGTTGCAGTTCTTCGACTTTTCCTGCCGGGTCATCGGCATCAATGTCGCCCAACACGATGACACCCTGTGCTTCGGATTGTGGTTCTGCTGTGGGCGTTGCTGGCTCTTCCTGTGTGGTACATCCGACAAACAAAACCAGTAAAACGAGGAACATGAGATGAAGCATCTTCATTTTGATCTTCCCCTATAGAATAGCATCTCAACCGATGGTGAAAGGTTCTGTAATACACAATAATTATACGATGTTTAAGAAAACTTAACATACCGATGTTCTGAAAATTTTGTGAATTTCGTAATGCGTGTAGTGTGGGTTGTGATAACTCCGTGTGGACAACTCAAAACCAGGAATTTGTGCTGTGGAAAATCTTTATCAAAGTGATCAGGATAGTGCGGGGATCGTGGCGGACGCCTGAGCAAAAACCAGATAGACTTGATCAAAGTCTTTACTCAAGCGTCTACTGCCCTTTCTCAATAGATTCTACGACAAACTTGTGCCTTTCCCGATGCACGTTTATCCATACACCTCTTCACGCACGAGTTCGCGCCCCAATTCGATCACCTTTTCGACCAGCATATCAAAGTCGGCATAGGTGCTGCTCTTTATTATCCTGTTCATCAAAACCAATTGCAGTACAATATGCGTAAGTCATGCTGAAAGTAGGGAAATACAGTGGCAACGAATCGTATTGCTGATATGACACTTGCTGAATTGACTCAACTTATTGATAAACGCATCAAGCACGTTATGGCAAAACAGGCCGATAAACGAACAATGGCAGAAGTTAACGCTTCGATACGACGCAACCGCATTGTGCCATCTCCCGGTGCAAAGTCTGCGTTGGAGATGTTACGAGAAGATCGCGACGCATGAGCGAGTACATCTTGGATGCGAGTATTCTCATCCAGCATATCATTGCCGATATTCATACAGTCCATGTGGATGTGCTGTTTGACTCTGTTGGCGATGCGATAACGGTCTATGCACCTGAATTCTGTCTGTTGGAATGCACAAATGTCCTATGGAAACAAGTTCGGTTTAACAATGTTTTACTTGCTATAGCACACTCGCACACAAAAGATTTACTCGCTCTTGACGTGAATCTTGTACCAGTTATCGACCTGTTACCGCGCGGGCTTGAAATTGGCGTAAAACATCAACTTGCAATATATGATTCAATCTATATTGCGATATTGCGATATTGCGATAGCTGAACACATGGGTTTTCCTCTCATCACCGACGATAGTAAACAAGCAACAGCAGCCTCTATTGAAGGTGTGACAATTAAACCCATTACTGATTTCAAGCCCTAACACATCAAACTAAAATCTGCACGTTTAGGGGTATGAAACGTGGATAGCTATTTATCCATACACCTCTGCACGGACGAGTTCGCGCCCCAATTCGATCACCTTTTCGACCAGCATATCAAAGTCGGCATAGGTGCTGCGATGATTGACATTACACATCCGCAGCGAGTATTTGCCATTGAGCGTTGAGTTGGACACGACGGCGACCCCGCTCTCTTGCAGGCGCAGCAGCAGTTCTTCGTTGAGCGCGTTCAATGCCTCGTCCGACATGCCTTCCTGTATATAGCGGAAGCAGACGATATTCAGTGGGACCTCGGCGGTGCGTTCCAATTCGGGCGAATTATCGACAAGCTGCGCCAGATAACGGGTCTGCGCCACATTCATGCTGATGACCTTGCCATAGTGGGCGGCGCCGTATGCCTTCATCGACATCCACAATTTGAGTGCGCGGAAGCTGCGCGACAGTTGAATGCCATAATCGCTCAACCACACAGGGGCACTCGCGACACCGCGCATCGCATGAGTCAGATAGTCCGGTGTGAGGGCGAAGGCGTTATAGTGGGATTTGCCATGCCGCACCAGCGCGCAAGCCGCTTCAAACGGAATCGACATCCATTTGTGCATATCAAAGCCCAGTGAATCGGCGCGCTCCATGCCCGCAATCGACTGTTTCAGGTCATCATCATCCGTGAACGCGACCATCGCCCCGAACGCGCCGTCAACGTGCAGCCACAGGTCATATTCCGCGCAGATGTCGGCAATCGTTACAAGGTCGTCATATGCCCCGGTTTTGACCGTGCCCGCCGTGCCAACCACACAGAAGGGGAAGTGTCCGGCGGCTTTATCAGCTTCGATAGCTGAACGCAGTGCACCGGTGTCCATTTGATAGCGGTCATTAACCGGGATGAAGCGAATGGCGTCACTACCGATTCCCAGTAGTTCAGCATTTTTCTGATGACAGCTATGCGTTTCCGGCGTGATGTACATCACCATTGTGGGATGGTCGCTTTGCATCCCAGCCTTACGCACATTGAAGGGCGCTTTGGTATTGCGGGCGACGGTTAATCCGACCAGATTTGCCATCGACGCGCCGCTGACCAGGACGCCGCTGGCGTCTTTGGGATAGTTGAACAGTTCCTTAAACCAGTCCAGCACCTGCAATTCGACATAGACCGCGCTGTGTTCGCCGCCGCCCATTTGCACCGATGTCGCGCCTGTGAGCAGCTCCGCCAGCATTCCGAGCGGTGTCCCGGTGCTGATGACCCATCCCCAGAAGCGCGGGTGCATATTACCCATCGGATATGGCAAAATCGTTTCTAAATATTCCTGATAGACTTCAGTTTCAGGCATGGACTCTTGCGGCAGTGGCTGCTGAAAATGCTGTTTAATTTCATCTGGCACGGGCTGCCAGACGGATTTCTCGCGCAGACCCTTTAAATAATCCACCATATCGTCCATCATTTGATGCCCCAATTCCCGGAAAGCATCCCAGTCCTGCGGGTCGAGCGTGGTTTCTATTTGGTGTGACATCAATACCCTCTCTTATCCATCAAAATCGATACACCCATACATCGCGACTAATTCAATTTAGAAGATTTTGGCGGCTGTGTATGTCACCACTTTAGACCATTTGTTTGATGGCGGCCTATTTGTGATGCGATTCTGGGGCGAAGCTGTATAATCGCTCACAATATTGAATATCCACCCTGAGAGGATCGTTATGTCTGCACAACCCGCCGTCAAAATCGGCGTCATTGGCACAAGCTGGTGGTCAGACGCCATGTATATGCCCGCGCTGGCAGCCCATCCCAACGCGCAGGTCAGTGCTGTCGTCGGGCGCCATCCCGAACGCACGCGCGCATTTGCTCAACAATGGCATGTCCCGGCGCACTATACCGATTATCAGACCATGCTCAACAGCGAATCGCTGGATGCGGTGCTGATTTCCACGCCCAACAACGAACACTATCCAATGGCGATGGCGGCGATTGAACGCGGTCTGCATGTGTTGTGTGAAAAACCGCTGGCGCTCGATTATGCCCGGGCCAAAGCCATGACCGATGCGGCGCAATCCGCTGGCGTGAAGACGATGGTGCCATTCACCTACAGCTTCATGCCAACGGCACGGTATCTCAAGCAGCTAATCGCCAATGGCTATATCGGCACACCCTATCATCTCAACATGCGCTATTACACAGGCTATGCGCGTGAGGGTGACTATTTGTGGCGCTTTGACCGGGAATTGGCTGGCGCGGGTGTGGTTGGTGATTTAGGGACACATTTTCTCTATCTGGCAGACTGGATTTATGGCGATGTGACGGCGATTACGACGCTGCTCGGCTATCACGTTGAACGCGCGCCGCGCCCTGATGGTGCGTCCTATGATGTGACGGATGACAGCGCCATAATGCTGCTGGAATTTGCCAGTGGCGCGCAGGGTGTGATTCATGTAACCGCCGTTGCCTATGAAGATACGCCGTTCGGTCAGACTCATCATATGGAATTTCACGGCAGCGGTGGCACGCTCTACAGTTTCACGGATTGGGACACAATCCAGCAGGTGCGTGGTGCAAAGGTCGGCGAAGGGATGCTGCACGATTTACCCATCCCGGACGCGATATGGGGCAAGGTGCGGCTTGATACGGTACACAACACCTATAAAGACCTGTTCCGTGTGGAAGATTTTATGACGCGCGGTTTTGTGAATGCCATCCTGAATGACACAGCGCCCTCGCCCGACTTCAACGACGGTCTGAGGGTTCAACGGTATCTACAAGCGGCGCTATTGAGCGCACAAGAATCCCGCCGCGTCCAGGTTAGTGAAATCGTATAGGGCAACGACATTAAACGCAACGGCACGAAGATGCAAAGGTCGCAAAAGATTGGTGGAGCAAACTGCCAGTTTGCTTGCGCCACAGGGAGCCAGGTTTCAGTATCCTTAGAGCACAAGCAGGCACAAATCATGATCGGGTGCAGGTTAACGCTTGTGGCGAATTGTTATCTCAGATTAGGTAGAAACGCCCTTTGCACATTTTGCGGATAATCAGCATAATGCTGTGCAAAAGGTTATCTACTGAACACGCGATGGAGTAAATGATAATGTTAAAAGTGGCGAATGCCCCCTGTT
>CAZTLI010000074.1:2606-15942 GCA_964614375.1 uncultured Anaerolineaceae bacterium | reverse complement strand
ATCCCGTCACACGCAGCAGGTTGTTGGGCGATTGCATGATAATGCTGACCAGCTTATAGATGACGACGAACACCGCCACGATAACCAATGTGCGGGTGAGTCGTTCGGCGAACGTCTGAACATCCGCCCCAAAATCGAGCACATTGACCGTGAGCGCGACGCCAATGGCGATGATAATGAAGCGGGTCGGCAGCATCATCGCCTGCACAATCTGGTCGTCGGCCCCGCTGGTGGTGCGTTCGGTCAAACGCCGCACCGGAATCATCAATATACGCATCACCAACCGCCGCAGCAGCACGATGATCACCAGCGCGATCAGCAGCGCCATCAGCCGCAACAGGAAGCCGCGCACATCTTCGGGCACACCCAACTGCGCCAGAAACTGGTTGAGTGCTTCGACAATATTCATAAGGGTCTATAGCTTTCTTTCAAACGATTACGAGAACGCCTTCGATTGTGCCAAAATGACGGGGGTTGTGCAACCACAGGTTCTGGAATCAGCCATGAACCTGGCATTTACCCTGACAAACCATCACCCGGAACGATGCAAATGTTAGTGACTTCTTGCCGCCATCACAAAATCTTCAGACTATTCAGCGCCCATCTGCTTTATAATAGAGACATCATCCACAACGACGTCGGGTAATCGTTGCTAAGCCGTATGTTGTCATAAGAGGGTCATCATGGAAGAATACGAGGCCATAGAAAAACAGTTCCACATCAATCTCAAGGCCGCCCTTGCGATTGATGCCGTTGCCGAGGCGCTCGAAGCCCTGCTTGGGTTGTCCGTCATCTATCTCGATCAGGGTAAATATGCAGAGACGGCGCAGGTGTTGATATTTGTGTTAACCCATGCCGAAACGCCGATGGACATCTTTGAACAGGCCGACGACGCCCTGACGGAACTGGAAACCCGTGCCTGCCCAAGCGTCATCCTTGACGCGCGCACATGGGCAAAGGAAGTCACACTCGAACAGGTTGTGGGGGCAATCGTGCGGAAACGCTAGCGGTGAACCATAGCACCGTTGGATTCCGCGTTAGAAGGACTGCCCCATGCACCACCGCAATTATCACTTTTTTAGCGCGCCACCCGTCCGCTGGCTGGTCGCCCTTGTCTGGACACTCTGGATAAGCATCATCCTCATTCAACCCGAAGCCCAACCCGTCATCGACATTGGCCTGCGCCCCGCGCCACCCTCATTTGAACGCGAACTCGTCTTCACTGCCGGGCATGTCATCGCCTTTGGCGTGACGGCCCTGTTATGGTGGTGGGTGATGACGCGCTATACTGCCAATCCCCGCGCACTGATAGTCAGCGTGTGTATCACCCTCATCATCGGCATAGTGACCGAAAGCCTGCAAGCCTATGCGCCGGATCGCCACCCCTCCATCGCCGATTTGCTGGCGAATGTGGCGGGCGCGAGTCTGGTCGCACTCTGGCTGTATCGGCATGGACAGACGCTGCACACCCATACGACACAACCAGCAGGATAAGCCCGCACTGCGAATTTGTATCTTTACCTCGCGCAGGATACCTGGCTTTGCCTCATTTTAGCGCCGCTAAACGTATCCCGGGCGCGCTTCAAGCTCCCTCCCTGAATTTGGGCGCAGACTGAGGAGCGGTTGGGCGACTCCGCTGAAATCTGCCCAAATATCCCCCAACAGCCCATCCCCTGATGTATAATCAAATACACATTCAATTAGAATTTTGGGGGCCAGACGATGGACAATCACATCAAAGGTCGCGCCAACCTGCGCGCGTGGCTGGATAGTAAACCCGATAACTTTTTTACGAGCGATAGCAACTTACAACACGTCATGCGCCGCTACATGGATGACCGCGCCTATCTCACTGCGGCAGGCCGCATGGAACAAACCGGCGCTTTAGCAGCGACCATCATGGACGAAGCGGCGATGGTCGAAGACCGCATCGGCAATCACCCGCGCCTCGAACGCTGGTCGGGCATTGGCGAACGCATCGAACAAATTGAGTTTCATCCCAATCACGATGTCATCGGACGGATTGTATGGGAGAGTGGTCTGCTGGCCTTGCAAGCCGAACCGGGCAATCTCATCGAGCAGATGGGCATCTATTATCTGCTGACGCACAATGGCGAAGGCGGGCATATGTGCTCGGTGACGTGTACGGCGGGCGTCATCCGCGCCTTGCAGACCTTCGCCGATGACAATGTGAAAGCGCGATTTTTGCCGCCGCTGCTGTCGCATGACTATGACTCGATGCAGCACGCCGCCCAATTCCTGACCGAAGTGCAAGGTGGCAGCGATGTCGGCGCGAACAGCATCCGCGCGCGCGATAATGGCGATGGCACATGGCGTATCACTGGCGAAAAGTGGTTCTGTTCCAACATCAACGCCGACCAGTTCATCATGACCGCCCGACCCGAAGGTGCGGAAGACGGCACGCGCGGACTCGGTCTCTTCATCGTGCCACGCAAACTGGACGATGGCACGGTGAATGGCCTGTATCTGCGCCGCTTGAAAGACAAACTCGGTACGCGCACCCTCGCCAGTGCCGAAGTCGATTTTGTGGATGCGGTGGCCTATCCGGTAGGTGACCTCAGTCGCGGATTCAAGAATGTGGTCGAATCGGTGCTGAATACATCGCGCCTGATGAATGCCGTTGGCTGTGCGGCGATTACCCGGCGGGCAGCGATTGAAGCCGGGCATTATGCCTGTACGCGCGAGGCATTTGGCAATCCCATCGCCAATTATCCAATGGTGCAAGAAGCCTACGCCGACATCGTGACCGAACAATATGCGTCCGTAGCGTCGTGCTTCGCGATAGCCGACCTGCTCAATCGACTGGATTTGGGCGAAGGCAGCGCCGACGACGAATCGACCTATCGCCTGCTGGTCAATATCAATAAATATATCACCAGCATCCGCGCCACCGAGTCCGTCCATCGCGCAATCGAGGTCTTGGGCGGCAATGGCGCAATCGAATCGTTTAGCATTCTGCCCCGGTTGTATCGCGATATGGTCGTGTTTGAAAGCTGGGAAGGGGCGCATAATGTCCTGTGCCTGCAAGTCCTGCGCGACATCGCCCGTTACAACATCCACGAACCCTTCCTCCGCTATAGCAACGGTCTGCTGGATGGCGTGACACATGACGACCTGCGCGATAACGTCATGCGCGTCCGTAACGAACTCAACAGCACGCTGAATCTGCTGCAACAACTGCAAGCCGGCGGTCAAAACTATGCCGAAGCCCACGCCCGCCGTCTGGTCGATGCCTTCTCGCATGTGACACAGGCCGCGCTCTTATTGGCCGAAGCGCAATGGGAACTCGCCAACGACCTGCCGACACTCAAGCCCGACATCACGACCTATTTCATCAACAAACATCTGCGTCGGGGCTACGACCCCATGACCGACGATAGCTACCTGCCGCGTCTGGAACGCATCATGGCGTCAGTGTAAACCCATCCTACACAGGCAATCCTCTCAAGGCGGTGAAGAGCCGCCTTTTTTTGATTCGCGCGATACACAGTCGCAATCGACCAATCCCATAACGTGCATCAATGGGCTATAATGGGTCTAATGGTATCTTTTTCTCTTTAGGAGCACATATTGACTGAACAATCGGGCTTTGCAGACATCAATGGCGCAAAAATCTATTATGAGGTGGCGGGCGGGGGTGTGCCGCTGGTGCTGATTCACGCGGGGATTTGCGATTCGCGCATGTGGGATGACCAGTTCCAGACCTTCACACAAGACTATCGCGTCGTGCGCTATGACCAGCGCGCTTTCGGCAAGAGTAAACCTGTAGCAGGCACGTTCTCCGATTTGGACGACCTGCGCGCCTTGCTCGATTTTTTGAAGATTGACCGCGCGCATCTTGTCGGTTGTTCTAAAGGCGGGTCGCTGGCGATGGATTTCTGCGTCAGCTATCCTGACCGCGTGCAGTCGCTGGTGATGGTCGGGTCGAACCCCAGCGGTTTTGTATTCACCGGCGATCCGCCACCTGTCTGGGAACAACTTAAGCAGGCGTGGGATTCGGGTGCTATAGAGAAGGTCTGCGAACTTGAAGTGCAATTATGGGTCGATGGTGTGAGCCGCACGCCCGACCAGGTTGATTCGGACTTGCGCCAAAAAGTGTATGCGATGAACCTCATCCCCCTGCAACATGAAAAGGCAGGCACTGGCGGGAAGCAGGAACGCCCCGATGTCAACGCGATTGAGTATCTGAATGCAATTCGCGTGCCCGTGCTGGCGATTGTCGGCGATTTAGATGACACCGAATTGATCGCTGCGGCGAAACTCATGGCGGACACAATCCCCAATGCCCAACACGTCATTATCACGGGCACGGCGCACGTCCCCAACATGGAAAAACCCGCCGAATTCAACCACCATGTGCTGGATTTTCTCGCCGGCATTGCCTAGTGGCAATCAGCAGCTAGCCGTTGCTGCTGGCAAAAATAAAAATGAACCATACAGCGGGCCAGCGCTGAGGGTTTGTGACACCATAGAAGCGGGCGCTGCCCACAGCGGACACGCGCCCGATTATGCGGCGTGGATGTCACATGCACGCGCATCCACTTCCCACACAGTCACGATGGCATCGACATAACCATAACCCAGTGCCCGTGCCACCGACACGCGATGATGCCCATCCTGCACATAGTAGGTATCGCCGACCTGTATCAATTCTACGGGTGGCAGGTCTTTGCCATTGAGCATCGCCGAAGCCACTTTGCGCCAGCGATTTTCGCTGTGTCGCTGTGTCGGGTGAAATTCGGCGTCAAAGTCGTTCTGTTTATCGACTGTCCCGCGTATCGCCGCCACCGCGACGACTTGCGAACCGCCATAATATTGATTGCCTGTGAAGCAGCACGCCCGCACCTCTGCCAGCGACAGCAGGCGCTGCGATTCGCGCCGCAGCAGTTTGTTCATGAAACTGTCTGGCGAACGATAGGCTTTTTCAAACAGGCTGGCGGCTTTTGGCAGCAGCGCTTCACCGTTCGGGATGCCGAGTCTGTTGTTGATATTCGTGTTCAGCGCCTGTTGATTAAACATTGGCAACCCTCACTGTGCTATCCGATACTTTCAGGATAGATGGGTGAGGGTCAGGTCGTCACCGGACGGGCAGTATCAGGTTGGCAGAGTGAGGGGTCGGGTACGGGTATGGTGGCGGTCGGGTGAGGGTGTTTTGCACATAAAACGAGCGTGAATAGTCTCCACGCCCGATTAAGTTACGACGTTATGTGCCGCAAAACCCGGTTTCAAGGTACGTATGCGCTTTGCGTCCCGTGTATCCTTAGCGGTTCACCTGTATTGGTCGTGGCTTACACTAATCGTCGTCCATATCCGGCAGTGGACTCAAATCGCGGAAGTAATTAATAATCGCTTCGCCCAGCACTTTGGCTTTGGCGCCCATCATCGTGCTTTTGATCGCCCAACCGACAACCGGGACAAAACCCACAATTTCGGAAATCGCGCTGCCCGCCACCGCGCTGCCTGCCGCCGCGCCAATCGTGGCAAAAGCCGATTTTTCGTCAAACGAATTGACATTAAATGTATCCGCGACCTGCCGCAGCATCACCATGTCCGCGCCTGTGAGGAACAACGAGCTTCCCGGTATCCAGCCTGTCAACAACGCCCCTGCCGCCCAATTATCGACAATTTTGCGGGCATCGGCCTCTGCTTGTCCTTTGGTCTTCATCCTGCAAATCCTTTACCTAATTGGCGACCACTTGCCCTTCATTATACGACGTAAAGCGCATTTTGGCGCAGCGAAATCGAAATCGGGTCGCCCCTATTCCCCTTCTTCTACCGCAATCATCACCGCATAGAGGAGCGGTTCGGCTTCTGCGAGCGCGTCAGGCACGCCGCTGGCCTGCATAATCACGAAGTAATCGGCTATTCGCACGACGACAAACACATCCCGACTGTCTCGATCGGGCCAATAACGATAGGTACGCGCCGCCTCATACCCCCCTATCGTAATCGGTTCAATCGCGCCATAAACCGGGTCACCTTCGTCGGGCACGATGCGTTCAATCTGTTCAGCCGCCGCGCCGACTGCGGTTTCGCTGTCGTAGAGACGGTCTACGGGCGATACCATGACGAACCCGGTCACCGGATCACGCTTTTGTTCGGTGAACAGCAGCAGTCCCGCTTCAACCGTCGTGAACCACGACTCAGGATAGGCGATGACATAGCCACCCGGTATTTCTGTTGTGCCGGATAACGTCGTTTCGGTATCAACCTGCACCGCGTCGCCAGTGACCAGTAGGCGTCCGGTGCTGATGATGCCATAGAGCACGGGTTCAAATTCGGTCAAATCCGCCGCGTTATTGACCGATGCCTGTATCAGCACAATAAAGCCGTCGCGCACTACCGTAATCAAAATATCACGGGTATTCCGCATCGGCCAACTGCGATAGGAACGGGCGGCCTGTGTGCCATCGGGCAGCGTAAAACGCTCCGGGCTGCCATAGACCGCCGTCGGGTCTACCACATCTATCCCGGCGATGGCCTCGCGCAGCACCCCAACCGATGTGGTCGCGGTAAAACGTTCACCCGGCAGACTGAAATCAATCACACCGTATATTTGCTGATTGTTAAAGTTGAAAAGATACAGGCCCTCCGTCTCGACAACCCGCCACGACGCAGGATGATTGAAGACAAAATTGTCGGCAGTGACGGTTTCGCTGAGCAATTCATAGGTCGCAACCACATCTGGCGTGGGTGATGGTGTGGTGGTGTTGGTGGGCGTTTCTGTCGGCGTTTCTGTCGTGGTGGGCGTTGGGGTTGCCGATGGGCCCTGCGTCGCGGTGGATGCTGAGGTAGCGGTTGACGTGGCGGGTTCGTCCGTCGCTTCGGCAATGGCGTCCGGTTCGGTCGCCGCAGAATCAGCAGGTTGACCGCTCATCGCGATCAGCAGCACCAGCGCCACCAGCACCACGAGGACAATCCCGATGATAATTGGCGCGGAAACTGGCACGCGATTCGCCAGCCCGTCTGCCCCCTGTGTTTTACGGCCTTTTAAGCGCACAGTGGGGATGTCGGCATCTTTGCCAGAGACATTATCGGCGAGTTTCTTCCGCAAACCGGGACTGGTGACCTTCTTACCGGGCGTGCGACTGCGTGTGACCACTTCCGCCAGACGTTCATAAAAATCATCACCGGGCAACTGGTCATCGCGGACATCGACAAATTGTGTCAACCCATACCGCGGGAATTCCTCGCCCTTATGCAACAGCGGGAACGGCGGTTTGTCGCGGCGTTCGGCATAATGACATTCACGCAGCACCCAATTGCTGGCGTAGGCGGCGGGAGTCATGATGCAGATGAAAGCGTCGCAGTGGTCAATCGCCTCAAAAATCTCGCGTTCCCAATCCTCGCCATAGTCGATGCGTTCATCAATCCAAACGTCAAATCCTTCGCCAATCAAGCGCCGGGTCAGCCGCAAGGCATAATCACTATCGTCTCTGCTGTAACTGATAAAAATGTGACCCATAATTTCACCATCGCTTTAGCACAACCGCTGATTATACCGACAACAGGCACAGTCCCCAACGGATTTCATGGACGAGTTTGTGCGTTGTGCTGGTGACATTGGTCTGTTTTAGGCTACTTTATAAACGGCGAAATATTCTTTCTTCAAATTGCGAGGTCTGCAATGGAAAGTGAGCTTACTGATGGATAAACCTATGAGACTCCGAATGATTATTGTGCAGAGGGCGGGCTGATGGTCTGTAACAAACGCATCGGATCACACCGTTGTTTGCGGACACGTAACGACGAACCGGTCACAAGCGTTCTGGAAGTCCCGCTCCGCCAGGGGGCTGAGAACCTGACCCATTCAGGAAAACAGACACAGGTAACAGTTGCGATTGTACCGCCACCCGTTAAAACCTGCGCCTGCCCGAAAACCACGTCATCTGAAGCTGACATGATCAGCAAAGGGTGCGTTTTGCACGACAACCATTGTCCACTTCAGTGGACGTGGCACTGTGGCAGCCAGATGACTTCAGTCTCTGGCGGCGCAAACGACACCTTGCACAAATGGGTCAGGATTTCAGGCCAGCGGGGAGGGGTTGCCATGCGAACAGGCACAATCTCATGGATAGGTGACGAGAGACGCGGATGCAGCCGTGCGGTGTCGCTACGTGAGACAACGGGGGGTGTTAACGGGTTTGTCGGGACATGGCGTGCCGTGTCCGATAAGCCGATGATGTATTCAACCTTCATCAGCCCGTTGCACAAGCGGCTAAAGCTACCTTGTCTATCATAAGCATCTTTTTGTTTCATCCATGAGCTTAATGTTAGAAGAATAGTATGTCTGATTTGTGGGACGAGTAGTGGTGATATTTGAAGCTAAACTGAACATAACGCCCGCAAATTTGAGTAATCATCACTGCCACCAGGTAATTTATCAACCATATGTCCAACGTGTAACCGGGTTGTCCGGGTCGGTTCGTATAGATGTGGTTCACCAGCAACCGCCCCGCACATCTGACATTTGACCTGTATAAAAAATGCAAACCCGGTTGTCTCCGCGCTGGCGTGTGCGGTAGACTCGGCGTGGACGAGTCCGCGATAGAGCGAACCCTGTGACCTATTTGCTGCGCCTCATGCTATTTTTGACTGGCCTGATGACTATCCTTGTGTTACTTGCCACAGGGGTGGGCGGGTTATTACCATCTGGCGGGCAAATCCTCGCCAATGGTCGGGTGCGTCCCGGCACAGGCGATGACCTCATCCTCATCGACGTGGCGCGCGGTCTGATCGTGCCGCTGACCCATCATCCCGCGCAAGATTCAAACGGCGTCTGGTCGCCCGATGGTCAGCAAATCGCGTTTATCAGTTCGCGGCGTGTGCCGTTGGGCGATGGCGAACGCATCTATATCATGGATGCCAGTGGGCGCAATCTGCGCCAGTTGACCTTTAGCGATACCCACAATGCCGCGCCCCGCTGGTCACCCGATGGCAGGCGCATCGCCTATGTGTCATTTTCGCCCCAGCGCCGCTTTCAGCAGGAAATTTTCCTCATCAATGCCGATGGCAGCAATGACCACGCGCTGACCACAATTTACCCGCTGTTGCAACCCCCCTATAACTGGATTAACCCGCTGTGGTCGCCCGATGGCGCTTTACTCTATGCGGCACTGGTCGGACAGGATGGCGGGGACATCTATGGCCTGTATCCAGACGCCAGCAGTCCACCCATCTCTCCGGCGTGGCATCAGGATATTCACGATTGGGGCATGTCCCCCACCTTCGCGCCGGATGGACGCAGCTTTATCGCCGTGATGCTGAACCTGCAACCGGGCGATTCGCCGGGCAGTCTCTATCGCTATGATTTCGCGACAAACGTCTATACACGCCTGAATTTGCTGCCGGGATTCTATCAGGGGCTATCCTATGCGCCCGATGGCAAGCGCATCGTCTATAGTTATCGCAGTGGTTTCCAATCCAGCGCCCAGATTTATAGTGGCAGCGTCGATGGCAGCAATAGACGGCGGCTGACCGATTTCGGCACGAACACCAGTCCGGCCTATTCACCCGATGGACGATTTGTGCTCTACTGGCATCAGCACAATGGGCAATCATCGTTGTGTATCGTCGCAGCGGCGGGTGGCGCGCCCGCATGTCCGCTGGCATGGCGCGGCGGGGCGGCGTGGCGTCCCGGATTTTGAACATTTTTAGCACTCACCGGTCATACCGGTTGTATTGCTCCCTGTTTCACCTATGAAAATCGTGCCGGGCAAAACGCCGCTGAGTAAATGCAGGAATCGGTAACGAACCACGAGGACTGATGACTGTGTGGAAGCGTGCCACCTTGCCCTAAACCCGCTGTGTCCCCCGCATCCCGGTGGTACAGCGTTGAGCCAGCGGCCATTTTCGTCTTATGACCGAACGGCGCTGCTATTTTGTGTTATGTCAGGCGTTAAAATCCCGTCGCAGGCTCCCACAATTCAATCGGATTGCCTTCGGGGTCGATAATCCGCGCGAATCGGCCAAACGACAGCGTGCGTACCGCACCGTGTAATTGCACGCCTTCTTCGCGCAGTTGGGCTAACACGGCGTCGAGGTCATCCACCCGAAAATTGAACATATAGGGCTTGTCACCCGGTTCAAAATAATCGGTATCCGCCGGGAAGAGACCAAACACCGTAAAACAGGTGCGAGTAGGGTTATCTTTGTCGCGCCACTCCAACAGCGAGGCCGGGTCATCTTCGCCCCAGGGACTATGTGGCAACCGTCCAATGCCAAGATGTTGGTCATACCACGCCTGCAACTTGTCCGGGTCTTGCGCTTTGAAAAACAGTCCACCAATACCCTGTACCCGTTTCATGCCATCATGCTCCTTGTGTGTGATGAGATAGGGATTTCACCGGCTCCAATCATAGCACACAAGTTCTGCATTTTGCGATACGCGCTATTTTCAAGATGCTTGCTTGTTTTCGAGCGCAATCGCAAACGCCGCACAAATCGTCGCCCGTTGAAGACGATGCAGCATTGTCGCCAGTTGATGGGCGTCATAGGGCGTGCGCGTCTCGATCCACCAGCGAATCAGCGATAATTCCGCACCCGCGATATAACGCGCCAGCACATCTAACGGCAGCGTACAGTCGGATTCGACAAATTCGGTTTGCAGCGTCTGTAACAGGTCATCTGCCATTTGCTGTTGCAGACCGTCTAATGTGCGATTCGGCCTTTTGCTGTTTGCCACGCCATAATAACGGCGCGTGTTGTGCAGCATCGTCGTGAGGAAGTGCTCCAATGTCAGCGGCGGGTCGTCCGCCAGCAGTTCAGCGCGCGATAAGCTGCCTAAGCGGAACAGACTCGTCACGTCGCCATAATGCTCCAACAGCAGATCGTCTTTGCTGTCATAGTGCAGGTAAAATGTCGTGCGTCCGACATTGGCGCGTTCGGTGATGTCCTGAATCGTGATAGCATCGTAGGGCTTATCGTGCAGCAGCCCACGAAATGCCTCTCGCAGCAGTTGACGGGTGCGCTGGACGCGGCGGTCAGGTTTTTGCTCGCTCATGAGTCATCCCCAAAATGAACAAAATGGCGTAACTGTTCATTAGTGAACATTGCGGCACGCTTGCTTATTGTGCAGCGGCGCGCGTTCCTCTATTGTAACCAATACAGGCATCAGGTTTAAGGGATTGGGTTTTAGGGGAGAGCGCTTAATGAAAGCACACATCATCCACATGCGCCCTGTCGCGCATTTCTTACACACACTGAGCAACGACTATAACCGCCGCCCAGCGCCGCACCTGTTTTATCTGGCGCTGTTGGGCATCGTCATCGCAAGCATTGGCTTCACGCGCACAAACGACAACAGTCTGCTGGCATTCGGCTTGATTGCGCTCGGTATTCTGCTGATTGTGCCGTTGATTATTGTGGCGTGGCTTATCACAGGGGTGCATCAACGACGTGTGAAAATCCGCAAGTTGATGGTCGAGCAGATTCAGTGGCGCGGCGACGAACAGGTGCTGGATATGGGCACGGGCAGCGGGGTGACGCTGGTAACGTGCGCCAAAAAACTGACGACAGGCAAGGCAATTGGCATTGACCTGTGGCTGCCGGATTCGGGCGGTGGGTCGCCCGCCATCTGCTGGAAAAATGTCTATGCCGAAGGTGTACAAGACCGTGCAGATGTGCAGCGGATGGATGCGCGCGAGACATCCTTCCCCGATGACTATTTCGATGTGGTGATGTCCAGCTTCATGATTCATCACATCGGCGGTGGTAAAGACCACATGCTCGCCGCGCAAGAAATCAACCGCGTCCTCAAACCGGGTGGTCAATTGGTCATATTTGACACCATGCACGTTTTGCATCACATGAAAGCGGCGCTGGAAGCTGTCGGACTGACCAATGTCAATCTTCGTGGTGACGAAGACGGGCTGCTGACAGGTCAAAAACCGGGTTAATTGCGAATTTTTGCGATAAGCGATTCGGCGCGGAATTTGTGTTAGTGTGTGAGGAAACGACACCGGTAGATCACCTTTGTAGGGGTCAACCGATGTGTTGACCTGTTGGTAAATACAGGACATCACCATGACGGACGTACACGCGCACGACCACGACCATGCCCACGACCACAGCCATGACCACGCGGATGGGGATCGGCATCATCACCATCACGGCGGGGGACTGCTGAACACCATCGGCGCGGCGCTGCATTTGCCCGGTTTTGGTCATGAGCATGGTTATACCTCATTGGCGGGCGACCCGGCGCTGCATGACAACAATCTTGGCATCCGCACCGTGTGGCTGGCGCTGTTGATTCTCGGCATCACAACCGCACTGCAAATATTCATCTATATCGCCAGTGGCAGTGTGGCACTGCTGGCGGATACCGTTCACAATCTGGGCGATGCGCTCAATTCGCTGCCGCTGCTGATCGCGTTTTACCTGGCGCGCCGCGCCGCCACCCGCCGTTATACCTATGGCTTTGGTCGGGCGGAAGACATCGCCGGGGTGCTGATTGTCATCTCGATTGCGTTCAGCGCCGGCTACATTCTGCTGGAATCGTTCCAGAAGTTGATTAATCCCCAACCGTTGACCCATCTCGGTTGGATTGCCGCCGCAGCGATGATTGGCTTTATCGGCAACGAACTGGTCGCCCTGATGCAAATGCGTGTCGGACGACAAATTGGCTCGGATGCGATGGTCGCCGATGGTCAACATGCGCGCGTTGATGGGTTGACCTCATTAGCCGTCTTAATCGCCGTCATCGGGACAGTCATTGGCCTGCCTATCCTTGACCCGATTGTGGGTATCGTCATCGGTCTGGCGATTGTCGGCATTACGTGGAACGCGGTTAAGGCGGTCTGGTTTCGCTTGATGGACGCTGTTGAACCGAACTTGATTGCAACAGCGGAACACACGATTCAACATCATGACGAAGTGCAAAATATCGAACGGCTGCAATTGCGCTGGGTGGGGCATCGGTTACATGGCGAAATCGTCCTGACAGTCTCGCCCGACCTGTCCCTTGAAGGGAGTCACGCGCTGGTGGAGCACATCAACCACCACTTGAGCCACGATTTACCCAATGTCGGCGCAATCACGATACAGGTCAAGCCGATGGTATCCACGTAGATACGGTGGGTACAGCGTATCGTGCCCACGTTTATCGCCTCGCGCCGCAATCGGGCTTGAACGGCCTGAACCTCATCTGATATAATGCCGCCGCTTCAGTGGTATACTGAAACTTTGATTTATCATCACATGCTCGGACTTTGATCGGTGTTGTTCTGCACGTCTGTGCGGGATTAGGTATCAGGGGACGATGGGCATGATCGCATAAACACCATGAACAGGAGAAAACCCTCATGGCTGCACC
>CAZTLI010000074.1:0-2506 GCA_964614375.1 uncultured Anaerolineaceae bacterium | reverse complement strand
TGGGCGGCACACTCACCAACTGGCGCACCATCCGCGAACGTATCAATACGCTCAAATCGCTGGAAAAACGCCGGGACGCGGGCGAATTTGAACTGCTGACCAAAAAAGAAGCCCTCATTCTGGAACGTAAGATTGCCAAGCTGCAACTGCGTCTAGGTGGTGTGCGCGATATGAAGCGCCTGCCCGACCTGATGCTGGTAGTGGATACGGAACGCGAAGACACCGCCGTTAAAGAGGCCAACATCCTCAAAATTCCGGTGCTGGGCGTGGTTGATACCAATGCCGACCCCGATCAGGTCGATTACATCATCCCGGCGAATGACGACGCTATGCGCTCGATCAATTTGCTGGTTGGTTTGTTCGCCTCCGCCGTCATCGAAGGCCAGATGCTCCGCAAGAGCGACACTGAAGACGATGACGATACCGTCGATGAGATTGATTTGAGCAAGTATGCAGACGAAGATTTGACCGATGAAGACCTGCTCGGCGAATCGACCCTGCGTACCCTGCGTGATGCGCGTCTGTTTGAGGAAGGCAACGATGATGACGACGATGACGACGACGATGACTACGACGGCGGCGACGATGATGATAGCGACGACGATTAAGATATAAGGACAACACAGAATGACACAGATAACGGCTCAAATGGTGAAAGAATTGCGCGAGGCCAGTGGCGCTGGCCCGCTGGATTGCAAAAAGGCGCTGGAAGCCAATAATGGCGATGTCGAAAAGGCGCTGGAATTCCTGAAGGAAAGAGGGATGGCGCGTGCGGCCAAGAAGCTGGGCGCAGGCCGTACTATGAACGAAGGCGTGGTCGAGATTTATCTGCATCACGACAAACGGCTGGGCGTGATGGTCGAGGTCAACTGCGAGACCGATTTTGTCGCCAATACCGACGCTTTCCAGCAGTTTTCCAAAAATCTGACGCTGCACATCGCCAATCTATCGCCGGAATACATCAAGCGTGACGATGTGCCCGAAGCGGTCATTCAGGCCGAACGCGACCTGCAACTGCGCCGCGCGAAAGAAGAAGGCAAGCCCGATAACATCGCCGAAAAGATGGTTGAGGGGCGGATGAACAAATTCTTCGAGGAAATCGTGCTGATGGAACAACCCTATCTGCTGGATGACACGAAGACGATTGCCACCCTGCTGTCGGAAGTGGTCGCCGAAGTGGGCGAAAGCATCCAGATTAGCCGCTTTGCCCGTTTCCGTATTGGCGAAAGCAGCGACGACAATGCCTGAGTCCGGTCTGATTGTGCGCTACCGACATCACCGGCGACTCAATTGATACCACCGGGGGATTAGCTATTGGGGCTAATCCCCTTTTTTATGCGTGATGCAGGCGAAAATACAAGGGCAAACGATTCAACGCAAAGGGCGCGGTGATGCAAACGGCGCAAAGGGTAGAGGGATTAGGTTTTCGGGTTTAGAGATGCGGGTTTGTGCCATTGCCTCATGTGTAGACAGCAGCAATCGTACCCTACCTCAGTCCTCATCACTGCTTTTACTCATTACTGCACTTACCTGGCATTATTTCACAGGAGTAGCAATTCATGACACAATCGAACGGCACGATGCCCTATCAACGGATTTTGCTCAAACTCAGCGGCGAAGCGCTGGCGGATAGTGGCGGCCTTGGGATTAATCCAGACCGGGCCGAAGAAATTGCGATGAAGGTCAAACGGGTGCATGACCTCGGCTTGCAAATCGCCATCGTCATCGGTGCGGGCAACCTGTGGCGGGGACAGGTCGGCGTCGAGCGGGGGATGGATCAAAGCACGGCTGACCACATGGGCATGATTGCGACGGTGATGAACGCGCTGGCGCTGCAAGATGCGCTGGAACGCGAAGGCGTCGTCACGCGCGTGCAAACCGCCATCGAGATGAACAAAGTCGCCGAACCCTATATCCGTTTGCGGGCTATCCGGCACATGGAAAAAGGGCGTGTCGTCATCATCGCGGGCGGGACGGGCAATCCCTATTTCACCACCGATACTGCCGCTGCCCTGCGCGCCGCCGAAATCAAAGCCGATATTGTGATTAAGGCGACCAAAGTCAACGGCGTCTATTCCGCCGACCCCAAGAAAGACCCCAATGCTGAACGGTATACACAAATCAGCTATCAACGGGTGTTGGATGCGCGTTTGCAGGTGATGGATTTGACGGCGTTCACGTTGTGTCAGGAAAATCACATGCCGATTATGGTCGTCAATTTCTGGGCGGACGATGACCTCTATCGCGCTGTGCAGGGTGACCATTCCGTCGGCACATTGATTAGGGATGTGTAGTAGGGACAGTCCGATGTGACTGTCCATGTAGTAGGGACAGTCCGATGTGACTGTCCATGTAGTAGGGTCAGTCCGATGTGACTGTCCACAGGACAATGATTCAACGCAGAGGGCGCATATATGCGCCACGGTGGATAAACAGAGGGCGGTCAGGGGGTTTTGTAGCAGTAAACCCTTACGGCCTAAAAGACGCATTCCATCTCGATAGGCAC
>CAZTLI010000073.1:0-16113 GCA_964614375.1 uncultured Anaerolineaceae bacterium | reverse complement strand
AATTGATACGCCACCAGGGAAAGATGACCGTATTCACCCCTTCCTCAAGGAAGATGACTTCTTTGTCACCGCGCAAACGGGGGTTGCGACCTGCGATAGAGACATCACGCGGATCGGGTAATTCATCCACATCAATTTTAATGGGTTCTTCATTGGCAACATGAAGTAGAAGAGTGTACATAGCGACTCCGTGTTTTACTACTTAAAGTAAATATGTGCAACCAGTTTACCAAAGCGTATCTCATCACCATCACGTAGAATGCGAGGCTGTTTAGGCGCGAGTCGCTGACCATTGAGGTGTGTGCCGTTGGAACTGCCCATATCAATGAGTGTGAGTGTTTCGTCACTGCGTTCAATGACAGCGTGAACTCGTGAGACTCCGCGTTCTAATGCGCCAAAGGGTGTAAGATCAATATCCGGGTAGTTATTCGATGTGACATCTTTGCGCCCGAGAATCGTTCGACCTGTTGGTTTTAATGTAATCGGTTGGTCCGTATCTTGCACCTGGATGACGACCGATGATTCTTGACCAAAATGCGCTGTGCCCCAGGTTGATTTCGCAACCAATTCACTTGTGGCTGCGCTTGGCTCAAAATGTTTTGTCTTCAATATACCAGTAGCTGCTTTGCCGGTCAGGTCATGGCCGCAATCTTCACAAAACAGCAGGCCTTCTCGGTTTTGGGAGTTGCAATTGGGACAGACTTTCATAAGACCTGACATAACAACGAGTTGGTCGTTGTTTGTGTCCCGCTCCTTCCTGCGCTGTATCCGGCTTTCTTTGCCTGGAGAGTATAAATATGCTTATCTTACACAATATTTTACCAACGAATGACTAGAATTCTATATGTTAATTCTCCGGTTATCCGTTTTGATTTAGTCAAGGTCATCCGATGAAATGATAGCCGTGCTCAAAACGAGGGCGCGGGTTTGGTATTTTATCTCTTTGCGTCCTTTGTCGGAGATAATGTTGGTGTGGGCTACGCGCTTGGCTTCTATCATGGCCTGGGTTGCAAGGGCTTCTTCACCCATTTCCAGCAAGCGTGTTGCCAAATTCTGTAGCCGCCGGGTTGCTTCGGCAAAGTCGCCGCGTTCCAGGGCTTCCTGGGCGCGCTCTTGCAAGCGATAAAGGGTCAACTTACTGAGTGCATCGAGAATGGCAGCGGGCGGTTCTTCAATAACGTGTTCTTGAGTGACTTCAAGCGAAATATCGCTTATCGCCATGTGCGCTTGCTGCTCATTGCCTAAGATGTCCCCGGTTGCGACAAGGCGCGATACGGAACGGAAGCCATTTTCCATGTTGGCCGGTAATTGAAATTGTAGGAGTACGGCGATGGGACGATTGGCCTGCATACTGCCCAATGGAATATGACCGTCGGTGATTTCGAGCGGTTGGGGCGTAGGCGACAGTTTAAATGCCATTTCTAAGGCGACATCCGCATCTGGCGCTACGGATAAGCGAATACGTTCGGCGAAGGCGTTTGATAGATTGCGTACTTGATCGTTCAGGAATTGCACAACGGCGTTGGGAGAGTTGATATATTCAGATGTGCCGCCGGTTTTTGAAGCCAATTGGTCGAGGAAGGCATCGTTCCAGTCGTGACCTAAGCCCATTGCGCTAATGCTAATGCCCTGTTTGTTGGCCTCTTCAGCCAGTTCCATACAGCGGTCTTGATCGCCAAAGGTATGCCCATCGGTCAAGAGAATGATATGATTGACCAGCTTACTGCCACGATAAACCTGATTTTGTTCGACACCGGCAGATAGGCCTTGAAAGATTTCTGTACCGCCAGATGCCGTCATGAGGCTGACGCGGGCTTTTAGGGCTGGTTTATCGGCGATGGGGGCAGCAGGAATAATTGTATTCGCACGATCATTAAAGGTAATGACCGATAAAAAATCATTCTCGGACAAGTTGTCGATTATTTGATGGGCTGCCCGTTTAACATTTTCGATACGTGCGCCGCTCATTGAATTGCTGTGGTCGAGCACGAGTGTAAGATTAACACGCGCTTCACGCGGTTGGTCAACGTGCTGTGCGCGAGCATCCGGGAAGAGTTCGGCAAGCAGGTATATTACTTGTGTTTCGGCAAGGGCTGTAATTGTTCGCTTACTTGGCGTCACCCGCAGGGTGAATTCCAAATCGTTGGGGTCTCGTGGTTTGCGCTTTTCGTCATACTGCCGTTTTTGTATGGGGTCGGAGAGCAAATTGTGCGCCATAGTAATGTCGGCAAATTGGGCAGCAGCACCGGGATTGTTGGGGTTCGAATCGGGATGCAGCCGCCGGGCGATTCGTCGGTAAGCAGATTTTATTTCGTCTATTGACGCATCCGACAATACACCCAACATACTGTAGGGATCAAATTCAAAATCCATAATTACCTACTTGGTATTTTCAATATGATGGCAGTAATATTATCTAAGCCACCGCGTGTATTGGCAAGGGCGACAAGCTGGTCGGAAACAGCCTGTGGATTTTCTTCGCTCAAGATGATCTTACGCAAATCATCCTCTTCTACATGCCCCCAGAGACCATCACTGCACAACAACAGCCATGAACCGGCAGGTAGTCGCCGCGTTAAGGTGTCGATTTCAATTGTTTCACTTTGCCCAATCGCCCGGTATAAGACATTTTTTTGTGGATGATGGCGCGCATCAGCGAGCGAAATCTGGTCAAGTTCAATAAGTCTCTGGACGAGTGAATGGTCGCGTGTGAGCTGCTCGATTTCACCCTCTTTGGTGATGAGATAGCTGCGACTGTCACCGACATGGGCGAAATGTGCCAAATCGTCAATCACTACGACTGCGGTCAGGGTCGTGCCGCCGTTCGGTACCGTTTCAATCACCTGCGCGTTCGCTTTTTGTACTGCTGCGATGAGTGCATCTGAAACCGATTCAAAGACCGATTTATGAGGCTGTGTTGTAACCATCGGCAGATAAAGCGACTTCATCACATTGGTGGCCAGGGAACGGGTCGTGAGTGCGGCGGCTTTTTCGCCATCAAGATGCCCGCCCATGCCGTCTGCAACAATGAATAGACCAAAATCGGGAAATGTATCTGCGCTCTCGCTAGTGACATAGACGGACAATACAGCATCTTGATTGTTGGTGCGAACCATACCGGTATCGGTAGTTTGCCCGAAGGTAATGTGCCCGTTGCGGCTTGAGATGACTGTTTCTGGTTTAAGGGGGCGGGTTGTGCCGTCGTTATAATCTGCATAGGGTGCGGATAGGGTATCTCCACCAGCCGCTGCCACAGGTATCTCATCGGTTAAGTCGTCATCAAATTCAATTGAGTCGTCGTGCGCTGTTCGCGACCTTTGTGTTGATTCTATTGGCGTGCGTGTGGAAACATCTGCATCCTCGCTTCTTGAGGCCGCTTCGTCTTTGGTGGGTGTAGATTTTCCGAAAATGTATCGGAATAAACGCATGATTCGATCTCCGAACTCAGGCTGCGAATAATTCACCCGAATTAAGCGGTACTGATAGACACAAGCGGCAACGCATACAGCGTATGGTCAAGGGATGCAAATATGATTGAATCTTCGGTAATACAGGGTGCTGAAGTAATGGGTTTTTCCGTGTGGAATTTCCACTCTTCTCTACCCGTTTTGGCATTCAGGCAATACAAATAGCCATCCGTCCCGCCAAAGTAGATCGCGCCGTCATGTAGGATGGGTGAGCCGACAATGGGTTTTTCGGTGGTGAATTTCCATTTTTCTCTGCCATTTTCTGCATTAACCGCATAAAGATTGCAGTCAGCAGAACCAAAATAGACCAGATTATTCCAGACAACGGGTGTTGAAATAACGGGGCCAGTCGTGCGGAAACGCCAGTGAATGCTGCCGCTAGACGCATCAAGCGCATACATATTGCCATCGAATGAACCGATGTAGCAGGTGTTTTCTTCCATATCGACATAGGGTGAACTGGTCACATTGCGACGGGCACGAATCCCCCACTTCCGCTGTCCATTTAATTCGAGCGCGACGATCTCGCCACTTTCCGCACCGACAATAATCAAATCATTGGTGACAAACGGGCGGCTGCGAACCTCTGCACCCATATCGTAATTCCACAACATCCGTCCATCGCGGGCGAGAAGGGCATAGAGGTGACCATCATCGCCGCCGAAGAACACATGACCATGGGCGACGCGGGCGGTGCCTCGAATACGATCCCTTGACGTAAATGTCCAATTGATGCGTTTCGTTTGAATGTCGATGGCGTAGAACGAATAGTCTTCAGAGCCAACGAGAATTTGTTTGTTTTCGTTGTCAATCACTGGCGATGCGGAAATGCCACCTTCAGTATTGAACTTCATATACTGTTCGCCTGTTTCGAGGTCGATGCCCCATAGATTGGTGTCATACGACCCGACGAAGACCCACTTATTACGATAGGCCACCGGGCTTGATCGCAGTTCGTCTTCGGTTTTGAAGACCCATCGAGGTTCTAGTAATGCGCCTTCACCAAAACCGCCGGTTAGTTGAGGCCCGTCCGAGATGTCAGGATCAGATCGTATCGCAAGTGGCTGATGTGTGCCGAATCGTACCGCTTCGAGCGCCTTTTTCATGTCGGCACAGGTCTGGTAGCGATTCTCGGGTTCAAAGACGAGCGATTTATCGACGACTTCAATTAACCCGCGCGGGGCGGATTGATTAAATTCCGCAATTGGACGTTCGTTGAAACTGAATGGCGGCTGCAAACGCGGGTCTTGCCGCGTGATAACATGATGGAGTGTCGCGCCGAGACTATAGATATCGCTCAACGGCGATACATTGCCTTTGTATTGCTCAGGGGCAGAATAGCCTTCTGTACCGATCATGGTATTGCGGACATCGGGTACGAAAATTTTGGCGATACCGAAGTCAATTAGCCGCACCTTACCCAGACTGTCAATCATAATGTTGGCGGGTTTCATATCGCGGAAGATGATCGGTTCGGGTTGATTGTGTAAGTAATCCAGAACTTCACACAGATCAATCGCCCATTCGATAATTTTTTCCATCGGCAGGTCTTTGGTCTTTGTGAGGATGGATTCCAGATCGCTCCCATTGATATATTCCATAACCAGATAAGCACGCTCATTTTGATCGAAGAAATCATAAATGCGCGGTATGGCAGGGTGGGCGAGTGTCGCGAGAATATTCGCCTCGCGCTGGAATGTCTTGAGTGTGGACGCCCGCAAATTAGGGTCGTTCGTGGTGTAGCGCATTTCCTTAATTGCGACTAGTCGCTTGGCATCAGGGAAGTTGAGGTCGCGCGCTTGATACACCGCACCCTGACCTCCACCGCCGAGTTGACCGAGAATCTTGTATCGCGCGAGGAGAATGGTGTTGGCATTTAAACTACCGTCATTTGTGGCGAATTCCTGTGGGCCGCCGAATTGAGTTGTTTCAGGCATAATCCCGCCCTGTTATTGGCTACTATATCATGGAAGAGAAATGTTGCTGTCTGTTTGCATTATTATATTGAACCTGCGAGAATACCGCAATTCACTTGACAATAATTGTTGAAGGAATGTATGTCTGCTGCTATGTCTCTATCGTTGTATTTGCATATTCCATTTTGTAGTACAAAGTGCAGTTATTGCGCGTTTAACACCTATACAGACCTTGAAGGCTTGATTGACACGTTTGTCACTTCGCTGGCAAATGAGGTGTATATTTTAGCGGCGAATGCACCTGCTGCACAGGTTGGCACGATATACTTTGGCGGTGGCACCCCCAGTTTATTGCGCCCTGAGCAGTTCGGGCACTTGCTGCAAACCATTGTCGCTAGCTGGCATGTATCGCCAGATGCTGAAATAACGTTTGAGGCAAATCCGAATGATTTACACGAGTCCTATCTGTACGATTTGCGGAAGGTGGGTTTAAATCGCATTAGCATCGGAATGCAGACGGCCATACCATCTGAGTTGCGCCTATTCAATCGTCGGCACGATACCCAAATGGTGGTTGATGCGGTTAAAGCTGCGCGAGTTGCTGGATTTGATAATCTGAGTCTGGATTTGATTTATGGTATCCCGCATCAGACTCTTGAGAATTGGCAGCACAGTTTGCGACAGGCCCTGGACTTACAAATCGAGCATATTTCGCTCTATGCACTGGGCTTAGAAGGGGGAACACCGCTGAAGGATGATGTTGATGCAGGGCGTTTACCTGACCCCGATGACGATCTCGCTGCCGATATGTATGATGTTGCAACCGAGATTCTGGAATCTGAGGGATTTGAGCAATACGAGATTAGCAATTGGGCAAAACCCGGCTATGAAAGTCGGCATAATTTACAATATTGGCTTAACCTGCCTTATGCTGGATTGGGGCCGGGCGCTCACGGTTATGCGGGTGGTTATCGTTATTCGGTGGTTCTATCGCCACAAAAATATATTCAGTTGATGCAAAATCCAGCGGCGGCTTATGAATTCCCCCGCACGCCGGCGACAGCACGGATTGTGCCCGTTGATGGCCAGACCGAGATTGCAGAAACGTTGATGATGGGCTTGCGTTTGACAAAACGAGGTATCAATCGGGCGGAGTTCAAACGTCGTTTTGCAATTGATGTGGTTGAACTCCATGCAGACGCCCTGTTAAAGTTTGAGCGCCATGGGATCGTAACAATTGATGATGAAGCAGTGCGCTTAACTAAAGCTGGACGCTTCCTGAGCAATGCCGTTATTCGGGAGCTGGTTTAATAGGCACGTTGAAATAACACGTTGACGAATTGTTGCAGCCATTCTGCCGCTTCGCCGGAAGGATTTGCTTTTTCGAGTGCAGTCCACGCGCGGTCATAATAGATTGTTTCTTTTTCGCGGGCGTAGGCTTGTGCATGAAGCTGGTCAAGGATGCTGATGGCTTGTCTGACCTCGTTATCCCCAAACGATTCGCGCGAGTAGATGTGCGCTAATTCGTCACTTAGGTTCAGGCCATAGAGCACAGGGAGTGATTTCTTGCGGGATAAAATGTCGGTTGCGGCGGATTTTCCCGTAACCTCTGGTTGTCCCCAGATGCCTAGAATATCGTCACGTATTTGAAAAGCGATGCCGATGTTGAGGCCGAATTCGTCAAAATGTTCGGCAATTTCATCGTTTTGTGTGGCTAATAAACTGCCGATATGGGCACAGGCTGCTAACAAAGCTGCGGATTTGCCTGAAATCATCGAAATATACTCATCTACAGTCACGGTTGGTAGACGCTCAAATTGCATATCCAGATGTTGACCGCGTGTAAGTTCGAGGTTGGTATTATTGAATTTGTGCCAGACCTTCAGAATAATTTCAGGTGGATGGTTGTGCTGGGTGAGGCGTTCCAGCGCTGTATAGGCCAAACTGAAAAGGGCGTCGCCTGCGTTGATGGCGTTGGCGATGCCCCATATTTTCCAGACAGTTGGACGCCCGTGTCTTGTCGGGCTATTATCCTGAATATCGTCGTGAATGAGTGAAAAATTATGGAGCAGCTCAACAGCGGCGGCGGCGGGTAGGGCGTTTTCCCACGCTCCCCCTGCGGCTTCATTTACAATGAGCATCAAGATTGGGCGCAGACGCTTGCCAGTAGTCTGATGATAGGGCTGGTTATGCTCGTCCACCCAACCGAGTGGAAAACGAAGCATAACATCAAAATTGGATGAATACCTGCTGTTGAGTGTGTCAACAACACTTCGCATTTCAGCATCTAGTGCGGGCAGATAACGTCGCGCAACATTTTGGATCACTTTTTGTATCCTAATCAATTTTCAGTAGCGTTGTTTCCTGAAGGGTGCGAATATCACCTGCACCGCTGCACAACATCGCGATTCGTATTTGTGTCGTTAGTTCGCGAATAAGGGTGTCAACGGCTTCAACAGAATCATGCGCTGCTTTCAAGAATGGCCCCGCGAACCCGCCAAGATTTGCGCCTAAGGCAATGCACTTAGCGACATCAATGCCATTACGTAGACCCCCGCTGGCGAACACGGGTATGGCTGGCGCGCCCTTACGCGCGTTTTGCACTGCCTCGACTGTTGGGATGCCCCAGTCGGCAAAACTGGCGGCTACTCGTGCATGAGACGCGGTGGGGGAGCGATGATATTCAACTTCACTCCACGATGTGCCACCCGATCCTGCCACATCAATCGCGGCGATGCCTACATTTACAAGGTCACGGACAGTGTTTTCAGCAAAGCCCCAACCGACTTCTTTGGCGATGACCGGCACATTAATCTGGCTGCAAATGGTTTCGACTTTGTGGAGGAGTCCGGCGAAGTTGGTATCGCCTTCGGGCTGCACCGCTTCTTGAAGGACGTTGAAGTGTAAGATGAGTGCGTCGGCTTCTATCATTTCGACAGCTTTGCGACACTGGTCAATCCCATAGCCATAGTTCAACTGAACCGCCCCGATATTCGCGAAGAGCAGAATGTCCGGTGCGATGTTACGAACTTGAAAGCTATATTCGAGTGATGGGTCTTCGATGGCCGCACGCTGTGAGCCTAACCCCATTGCGATGCCGTGTACCTGCGCGGCTTCCGCCAGATTCTGATTGATGCGATGCGCCATTTCTGCCCCGCCGGTCATGGATGAAATCAGCAAGGGAGACTGCAACGTTTTGCCGAAGATTGTCACACTGCTATCAATCTCGCTCAAGTTGAGTTCTGGAAGTGCCTGATGCAAAAAACGATACTTTTCCAACCCGGTGGTCAAGGTTGGAAATTGCACATTTTGTTCCAGATTGATTTTGATGTGATCGACCTTGCGGCTTTCGGTTGTCGGTGTGTGCGTGACTTCTGGCATTGTTGGGTGTTCCTTGTTTTGGTGACGATTCCCCGCCAGTGTGGCAGGGTTTGTTATGGATAACGGTTATTGCATTGGATTAATAGCTTACTATTCAAGTAATCACAGTTATCTCAACACCGCGTTTTGAGCTTAAGAATTAATCGTACAGTTGAAAGATAGGCCTGTCAATGACAGTTGGAAGGCGAGGAGGTGTGTACCGATAGACGTGTTCCTATGGAGAGCCTGATTAGTAGGCGCATGTGTTGAAAGCCTTGCGATTGGCTTTTGCATCGAGTAAACTCTTTTCTTATATTCGTTCTTGGCAGTTGTTTTATAACATGCTTATGTGTGGGCATCAAAACAACTCAAGATATTGGTGAATGTGGATGTATAGTTCATCCAGCGGAATTATTCCGTAAACGATTCTGTGGGACGCCTTGAGAATCGATAACTATGATTATCCGAAACAGTAAATAACCCAATGAATGGGAGGATAACCAATGGCCTCAATTGAAGAACGTGTGCGCGGTATTGTTGTTGATTTGCTGGGTGTAGACGAAGATAAAGTCACGTCTGGCGCCAACTTCCGTGAGGATTTGGAAGCCGATTCGCTCGACCTGGTGGAGTTGATTATGGCTTTTGAAGAGGAATTCGGCGGGGAAATCAGCGATGAAGACGCACAAAAAATCTCAACTGTAGGTGAGGCAGTAAAGTACATCCAGGAAAATATGGGGTAATTTAGGTAAGCAGATAGCTACCACAACCAGAGAACCCGTTGTCAGGCAGTGTTCACAAGATACTGCCTTTTTTGTTTTAGCGTCGAGAGGTCGTCATAACGTGTACCACCAACATACCGATGTAGACAATGATGAGGAATAGTCCACCGAAGCCGGGTTGAATATCAGGTAGATAGGCTTGCATCAGCGATAGGGTGCGATAGATGCCTAAACTACAGGTTACTAAGCCGATAAGTATCAATATGGAGATGATATGCCGGTGATATGCAGTGAACTGATTACTTAAGCCAACAATGCCAATAACGATTGCGCTGAGAGCTAATATCAACTGCTGTCCATAATTTGGATTGCTGCGTTCGGCGATGAAGTATTCGAGCGGGGGTAGAATCGCGATGGCAATGAGTAGAATCGTCACGGCGCGAAGTATCCACACATTTGACCAGCGCTTATCGTTTCCATAGAACGCTATGATGGCTGTAATTATTAGAAGTTGTGACCGCAACAGCAGCGTTTCTAAGAATGCAGGTGAACCATTTTGCACGGTTGGATGTAGACTCGCCCATTCTGCGAGGTCATAAGCATTCGGTTGCAATATTGCACCCGAATTGTATATCCACGGCATTAAGTACGCTATGAGTGCTGCGACGAGCAATATCCACACAACGCCTGAATAACGGATATATACAGCGCTGCGAGGGTTATTTGCTGCTGAGTTCGTCGATTTTGCTGCGAATCTGGTCATCTTCTTCGGCCTGTTTTTCAAAAAAGTTCATCATAAACTCGCTGCGACGCTGGCGAAGCGCCATCGGAGCGACAGCGCGTATGTCATCTATTACTGCTTCCGTCCGTCCGTCCGATGCGGCATAGGCACGAGCAGCTTCGAACATGGTGTGGTCGGCGCGATGGGAATCAATATCGAGCGCGCGTATCAGTTCGAGACCAATATCTAAGGCTTCGTCCGAAACACGGGTTTTCTCCAGGAGTTCACGGGCTGTGATGATGTCTTCTAGCGCTTCGATGCTGGCTTCTTCCCAATTGCGGATGAAGGTGGTGGGATTTTTCCGATAGGCGCTGAAACGACGGTAAACTTCCAGACGTTCGGTTTTGTCGATTAACCCGCGTACATTAACGCGCAATCCGAAGCGATCCATGATTTGCGGACGTAAGCGACCTTCTTCGGGATTCATCGAGCCAACAAGCACAAATCGAGAGCGATACGTCCCCGCCATTGCGCCACGTCGCACGGTATAGCTACCTTGCGCTGCTGCATCAAGGATGGCGTCCACAATATCATCATCAAGTAAGTTTACTTCATCCACATATAGGATGTTGTTGTCTGCGCGGGCGAGTATCCCACGTTCCAGTTGAACCTTGTTGCGCTGAATTGCAACCCGTTCGTTGATGCCACCAACAACATCCTCCAGGCGGGCATTGAGGGGTAATTCGACAAGTTTTACGGCTTCAAAGTGTGAAATGGGTTTTCCCGCCTGATGGAGTTCATAACAATCGGGGAAAAGGATACTGGCGTCGGGATGTTCTAAATCGGGTGGTAAAACACCTTCCTCACAATCACTTACTTCGACATCCGGTAAAATCGCGGTCAGACTGCGGACTGCTGTGGTTTTCCCGGTTCCGCGCGGGCCAATGAGCAATACACCACCAATAGCGGGGTTGATGAGGGCCAACATCAGGGCAATTCGCATTTCAACCTGCCCCACAATTGCTAAGAAGGGGTAGGGGCGGTGGTCTGCTAATCCTAAGTCGGGTGCTTCAGCTTCCAAAACACGCCGATAGCTGGTTTGCTCTAATAGTTCCAACAAGGCTGAGCGTTTTCTATCTATCATTGGCCTGTTTCCTTTGCGCGAAGTTGTTTGCGGTAATCTTGTCGTTCTTGTGCGGCTCTTGCGCGCGCTATTTCTTCTGGTGTTTGAAAGTGCAGTTGAGGAACTGCTTGTGGTCGCCCATCGCCATCCAGCGCCACATAGACGACATAGGCTGTATTTGATGTACGGCGCTCACCGGTGAGGGGATTTTCGGCAATGACTGTGACTCGCGTTTCCATGGATGTGCGTCCAACAAATGTTAATTCTGCCTGAAATGTCACCAGATTGCCGACATAGATGGGTTGCATGAATGTCATCGAGTCTATGGCAACAGTGACAACATGTGATTGGGCGTGGCGCATGGCAGCCAATGCCCCGGCTTCATCTACATATTTCATGATGATACCGCCATGCACATTGCCTAATGTATTCACTTGCTGCGGTCCCATGAGTAAACTGAGCGATACACGCGAGTCCGCGATACGTTTAGTCGGTCTTTCAACCATAGCCATCTCACCGTATTGGATAGTGCAAGGGCATTATAGCATGATGGGGTCGTTATTTGGGGAGCATTTCGGTATAGATTTGACGCAGTTGTTTTGCTGCCGTCTGCCAGGTGAATTTCTTCACCCGTTCGCGGCCTTTAGTGATGAGCGTTTGGCATAATTGGGGACTATCAAGCAATTGTTGAATAGTTGCTGCAATTTCACCAACATTATAGGGGTCATCGACCATGAGGGCGGCGTCTCCAGCGACTTCGGGCAATGAGGATACATTGGCGGTGACGACGGGCGTATCCGTTGCCATCGCTTCAAGGATGGGCAGGCCAAAGCCTTCGTATAGGGATGGAAATACGAGGCTGTTCGCGCTGCTGTATAGTGCTGGTAAGTCATTATCGTCTACAAATCCAATGATATGGACGTAATCCTGCATTCGGGTTGTATTGATGGTGGTATAGATGGGGTCTTCTAGCCACCCTTTGCCCCCTGCGATGACATAATGCAGGTCGTGACCCTGATTTCTGAGAATTGCTAGTGCTTCAATCACACGACTGTAGTTCTTGCGCGGTTGAACTGTACCTACGCTGAGTATGAAGGGCTGAGATGGTAGCGAATATTTTGTGCGAACTGCTTCCAAAGTGGACGATGCCGTTACCGGCTTAAAGCGACTGTCTACGCCGCTGAGCAGCACGATGATTTTTTCCGGCGCTGTGTCATAAATGCTAACGAGGTCGTTTTTGGTCGCTTGCGAATCGGCAAGTACGAGGTCTGCGCGCTGCACTGAACGGGGAACAACACGCTCTAAATAGGCTTTTAAGTTAGGGCTGGCTGTTTCGGGAACACGCAGGAACGACAAATCATGAACAGTGAGCAGGGTGCGGGTATGGGGTCGTGTGGGGGGAAGTACAAAATCTGTCGCGTGATAGAGATCAACCCGGCCTGTAAAGACTTCGACAGGTATGGGTAATCGTGCGCGATGCCAGATGCGCGCTAGCCATGTTGGATTGAGGCGCGTGGGTTTCCACGAAAAGTTAGCGCCGGGAGATTGTGGTAAGGTTATACTATTTGCGCCAGCGACAAAGAGACGATAGGGGGTTTGCGTATCTTCTGCTGATAAGGCGGCGACCAGTTCACGTACATAACGCCCAATGCCGCCGCCCTGTTCGTAAGCGGGTGTGTAATCAATCGCGATGGTAGACAAGTTAGTCCACGTCGTTGTATGTCCAGTAACGATTGGCGAAGAAATTCCAGATCATCACGACAAACACACCGATGAATTGTGCAATGAATGTACCAATTTTAGCTTCGGTTAGCGGGTCGTTGGTGTAACCGTTGTTGAGTGATAGTAGGAAGGACGTTGCCAATACGCCAAATGGGATATACATCGCTGCAATCCAGACAGTACGCGCAAGCCACCCGGACATACTGACGAGGGCAAACTGTGAGAGTTGGCGGCGTAACGAGCGTGACCGAGAATCAGGATATGTCCACAGCCGATTCCAGGTAAAGTTACTGCCCACTGCCGCCACAAAAGCGATTGAGGTCGCAATGGCCACATTGAGCGTATTTCTCTCGCCGTTTGCGTCTGTCGGCGGTAAAACGGTGGATTGCAAGATGAAAACCGTCCCGAAGTCCACGATAAAACCAATTGTGCCGACAACGGCAAATTTGATGAACCGTTCGAGTTCTTTGGCTTTACTGCCGCCAAAACGCCGCGCAATTCGGAGAATTAGTCCGTCGATAGGGCTGTTGATAGAACGTGATTGTTTGGGCTGGATAGCATCTGTTTGTGTCATTGTCGGTATAACCTGATGTTCGTCCATGTTTGATGGTTTAATATGGCGAGTATGCCGAATAGAATTCCGATATGAATAAACACATTATTCACGTACAAGTTGTCAAGTAGGCTGTGTGTTGATAAGTATACCCATGTGCCCAATAGTCCGATTGCCGTGTATCGCGCTAAAGGATTGGGGTTTTGCCGCGCACGCCATGTTATCCACACAACCCCGACCCATAACGTTGCATAACATAAGAGGCCAATGATGCCAGCCTCAGCTAGAATATTCAAGTAGTAGTTGTGGGCATGACCGAGTGGCTCATCCCAATTAATCAGTCGATACGCATCGTACACAATTTCATAGTTCCCTGCGCCCACACCTAACCAGGGATTGTATTCTGCCATACTGAGCGCAGCTTGCCAGTGTGCCAGGCGCTCCGCTATGGCATAGTTGTCTGGTGTG
This sequence comes from uncultured Anaerolineaceae bacterium, assembly GCA_964614375.1. Lineage (GTDB taxonomy): Bacteria > Chloroflexota > Anaerolineae > Aggregatilineales > Phototrophicaceae > CAZTLI01. Next base: position 2,064 of record CAZTLI010000073.1, on the reverse strand, counting down.
ATGTCTACGCCGCGCATATCCTGAAAAGCAAAAAAGTCTTCGGTTGAGTTGGTGATGCGGTCAACAATAGATTGGGGTAACAACCCACTTAACCATAATCCCCCAATACTTAACCCAATTGTAACAATCAAAAGAAGACGGTGGCGAGTGTTTCGGGGTAGGGCAAAGGCCATTATGCCCAATGAAACAATGAATCCTAACCACGCCCCGCGGCTCCATGAAAACAATAAACCGATGAGCATGATGACTGCCGCGCTGCTATAAAAACCTGCAATGCCGAGAGTTAGCCAATTGGTGGGCTGGAGCTTGTTGCGATAACTGTGCCACCAGCGAATCAGGTGTCCTAATGCACCCATCAAGGCAAGGGGAAGCAGCAAACCCAAAAATCCACCAAATGGATTGGGCTGACCAAACGTTCCGAATGCGCGATAGAACCGATTATTAATCAACAAGTGCTCTGCCCCACTGCCACCCCCAAAAATGTAGATGCCAACCAGTGCGTTTGCGACACCCGATAGGACGAGTCCGGCGACCAGCCACTGCCACAGTCTATTGTAAGGGGTATTGACGCAGATTATGGTTAAGATCAGCATCGCAGGCCATTTGAGCCATTCTGTCAACCATGCACCCAACGACGCTGCACTGAATACACTGAGTCCGAAGCCAATGATGAATACGATGAGCAATGTATAGATGGGAGACCCTGCAAGCTGGCTGGTTTGCCGCCGATTTAGGATATGATGCACTGCCAATGCTGCAAGATAGAGTGCAAAACCGATTTGCCCGATGTTGGCGGGCAGTTGAATTGGGAGTTCAGTTGCTATCAATATTTGCAGGGGTGAGAGAATGAGTAGAAAAAAGAGTGTCGTGAGCGGCGTCAAGATTGCTAAGAGTGTGAAGGTCAATAAAATCACTGTCAGCAGCACAATCTCTAGCGAACTGACAGCGATAAACAGCCCCACTGCACTTGCAATCAACGCCAGAAGCAATTTGTAACGTATTACAAGCGGTGCGGTAGTGATGGCTGACCGTTGCATCAGGTTTCGATCACCTGCCGGAAATATTCAATAGTCTTTTGGAGGCCATCAGCCAGGCCAATTTTTGGCTCCCAGCCCAGTAACTCTTTGGCGCGGGTTGTATCAGGTTGTCGGGTTTGGGGATCATCTTTAATGCGTTTTTCGGGCTGGATGATAATGCCTGCCGGATTGTCGGAGATTTCGTTGACGACTTCGGCAAATTGCATAATGGTGATCTCGTGGGTTGTGCCGATATTCACAGGTTCAACAAAATCGCTGTTCAGTAGGCGGTATATTCCTTCTACGAGATCATCGACATACTGGAAGCAGCGTGTTTGCGAACCATCCCCATAAACAGTCAGTGGTTCACCGCGCAGTGCCTGACCAATGAAGTTCGGTACTACACGCCCATCATCAAGCCGCATTCGTGGCCCATACGTATTAAAAATACGAACGATGCGTGTGTCGATACCGTGTACGCGATGATACGCCATGACAAGGGCTTCGGCATAGCGTTTGGCTTCGTCATAGACACCGCGTGGCCCAATTGTGCTGACATTGCCAAAGTAGGTTTCTTTTTGCGGGTGTTCAAGCGGGTCTCCATAGACTTCTGATGTGGATGCGAGGAGAAATTTTGCGCTATATTTTTTGGCAACACCGAGCGCGTTATGTGTGCCCAATCCACCAACTTTAAGCGTTTGAATCGGATGTTGGAGATAATCAATCGGGCTTGCAGGCGACGCGAAATGCAGTACGACATCAACGGGTGCATCGAGTTCGATGTAGTTCGAGACATCATGTTTGATGAATGTGAAATTGGGATGATCTTTTAGATGCGCGATGTTCCGTGGATGACCGGTAATAAAGTTGTCTATTGCGATAACAACGTTATCTTCGCCAATGAAACGGTCACACAAATGCGACCCAATAAAACCTGCGCCTCCGGTGATTAATATCCGCACGGTAAACCTTCCTGAGAGTCGGTGGATTATCAAATTGATGAGTGAAAGTGTAATTTACAACGGCGTATAGTCAAGATACAGTAACG
>CAZTLI010000072.1:3727-16126 GCA_964614375.1 uncultured Anaerolineaceae bacterium | reverse complement strand
TAAAGGTGGTGAAGCCGCGCACATCCGACGAGAACACGGTGATTTCGCGCTCTTGCCCGCCCACGTCGATGTCATCAATGTTGCGGATGTTCTCAATCAATGCGCCGGGTAAATACCGGCGGACTTCGGCGAGTTGGGCTTCGTGCTGGCGCTGAAGCGTCAGGTCATCAACGACAATGACGACACCGTTGGTAATGCCGCCCGTATCGCGCAATGGGCTGGCGATCAATTTCCAATAGCGCGTTGAACCATTGACCGGGACTTCGACCTCGATGTCGGCTTGGATGCCCTCTTTACGCACCCGTTGCAGGATGTCGAAAAATTCGCCATTGATGTCTTCGGGGAGGGACTCTTTCAGGATTTTGCCTTTGAGGTCGTCAATGCCGATAATCTCATGCGCGGCGGCATTAGAAATCAACACATGATCAGCATTATCCACCGAGACCACCCCGCTGGCAATCGACGTGAAGATGTTATCGAGGCGGGCGCGCAATTCACTGACTTCGGCGAGTTGGGCACGGGCGCGTTCAAACAGGCGCGCATTTTCGATGGCGCTGCCGGCTTGATTGGCGAAGGCGGTCAGCAGTTCGAGTTCGTGCTGTTTGAACAACCCGGCAAGGATGCGATTATCGCAATAGACGACGCCGATCACCTCATCGCGCAGTTTCAACGGCACCGCCAGAATACTACGCAGTTGATAACCGACGATACTCTTCTGGTCTTGATAGCGCTCGTCCTGACTGGCGTTGTCGGTCAAGACGGGTTCGCCGGAGTCTGCTACCTGATTGACGATGGTATTGCTGACGACCAGTTCGCCTTTTTCGTCACTCAACTGTTCCTGATCCATCCCGCGCGCGACGGTGAATTCCATCGCGCCGGTATCACGATTTTTCAGCACGATATAGCCGCGTTCTGCACCGGTCAACAATATGACCGTATCCATCACCTGATTCAGCACATCATCCGTCGTCAGTGACGAGTTGATGAGGGCGGTTGTTTCGGCGAGGGCGCGCAACTGCTTGAGTTCGCTCTGGGTATCCACCAGTTGGCGTTGCAGGGCATCGAGGCGGGTTTTGAGAGTCCGCAGACCATCCAGAGACCCGGAGGGCAGGTTCATCCCACGTTTGAGTAAAATGTCACGATGACTGCGGAGGAGGTCGATTAAATCGTTGACCCGTCGCGTAATCTGGCGCACTGCTTCCTGGGTACTGGGTGCCGCAGTTTGCGACTGCGCCTTAATCTTTTCAGTCTGGTGCTCCGGTTGGTCTGTCACGTTCGATATACCTCATAAATACGGGCTGCCTGTTCGCGCCCCTTCACTTTAATCGCATCGCGTTCTTCAATGCGGAAGGTGTCGTTGGTCGCACCGGGATAGGCCTGCACATGCTGGTAACACTCATCGCTGAGGATAATCTGTCCATAGGGTGTGTTTTCCTGTAACCGTTTAGACAGATTGATCGTGTCGCCAATGGCGGTGAACTCGCGGCGGGTCAGATTGCCCACATTGCCCAACGTCGCGATGCCTGTATGAATGCCGATGCGATAGTAGTGCGGGTCGGGGTCGATATTGAGTTGTTTGTACAACTTCACAAACGCCTCACGGATTGCCAACCCGGTTTCGACGGCGCGGGACGCATGGTCGTCCATGGGATTCAATTGTGTATTAAACAATACCATAATTTCGTTGCCATTGTATTTATCAATGACTCCACCATTTTTGTGGATGCAGTCGGTCGCAATCGCCAGATAGACGTTGATGCGGTTCATGATGTCTTTTGGCTTCATATCATCGGGCAAGGTGGCGTAAGACCGCACTTCGACAAACAAGCACGAGACTTCGCGCCGTTCACCCCCCAATGCCAGCCCCGCAATCGAGTGAATATTCTCGACCATTTCTGGCGGGAGATAGCGTTTGAGCACCGACAATTCGTGTTCACGGCCTTTTTGCTCGGTCAAATCGTCCATCACCATGGCGACGCCGCGTGTGCGCTGTTCACCGTCTTTCAATGGCGACAGACGCATACTGACGGCGATCCGTCCGCGCGTCGGCAGTTCCATCTCGGCATCAATCACCTGTGATTCGCCAGTAACGCGAATCGCTTCCAGATGTTCATCGAGGTCGGCGCTGATTTTGGGCAGCACAATGCGTAGATATTTCCCTTTGGTGGTGTCCGGGTCACGCGCCAATATCTGGCTGGCGGCGCGATTAAATGTTTCGATTTTATCATTGGCATCGGTGGTGATAACGCCGCTCCCCACCGACTCGAACACACTGTCCATCAAGTCTTTAACTTCGGTGATTTCGGCAAGGGTTTGCTGAATACTGGTATACAGCCGCGCATTGGCAATCGAGACCGAAGCGGTATTGGCGAAGGCCATGAGCAGATTTTTCTCGCGCTCGGTGAAGACGCCCGCGCGCAAACGGTTATCGACATAGACCACACCGGCAATGTCATCTTTATATTTAAGCGGGACACACAAGACCGACCTGAGCGCAAAATTGGCGATGCTCAAATTCCCTTGTAAACGTTCGTCTTTATAGGCATTATCCGCCAGCAGGGGTTCGCCCGTGTCCAGCACGTCTTTGACAATCGTCTGGCTGATGGTGATGCCCGTCTCGCCCCGATTTGGCCCTATCTCCATATCGCGCTTGATGCGATATTCCAGTTCACCCGTCGCTTCATTTTTGAGGATAATATAGCCGCGTTCGGCATCGGTCAGATTGATGACCACATCCATCGCGTCTTCAAGCACGTTATCGAGATTCAAGGATGAATTGACCATCGCCGCCGTATCCACCAGCGAACGCAGTTGACCCAATTCGGTCTGGTCGTTCACCACCCGCGTTTCCAGACTTGCCAGTTCATTGGTGACCGCGCCCAGATTGGTCAACACCATCGGCGGCAGGTTCATGCCACGTTTCTTCAAGATATCGCGCTGGTTACGCAGCGAGACCGAAACCTCTTCCACAACCGATTTTAAATTTCGTAGTTCACCCAGAATGGTTGACTGGGAATTGTTATTATCCACCATAAGGTGTTAACACTCCAAACAGAACGAAGATTCCACTTAATTATACACAGTGACGCACAAGGCAGAATTACCGGACGGTCAATAGGCGGTTAGAAAAATGTGATTTCGCGCGCAAGCCAGATACTTTACAGGAAAAATTCACGGTTCTCATATTTTACTGTTTTCAGACCGCCTGTGCTGTCGGTACATCGTTAGAGTTTCTTAACTATTCAGCAAGGTTCGGAAGCGCCATTTCGTGCTACGCTCAATTTAATATATCGAAATGTATCAGAAGCAGGAGGCGTTATGAACTCACCAGCAAACGCGACACTCGCTGCGAACTTATTCCGATGACTTTGGATCGTATTTGCTGTCCCCACACCAGGTTGGATGACCATGCCCATCACCGTAGAATGGCACAACAACGCACGTTCTATTTTGCTATACACATTTTCTCCCGATTGGACAGTGGCGGATTTAGAAGCCGCTGTGAACGAGTGTAAACACCATCTCTCCTCAATAGCCCAGCCTGTCGCTGTATTGCTGGATTATCAACAGGCGGATGCAGTGCCAGAGAGCCTGCTGGGGTTTGGTCGGCGTTTGTTTCCGGTCATCGACAAACGAATCAGCACCATCGTCATGGTGGGGGCCTCGCCCCTGTTCCGCAGCACCTACCTGGCTATCTTGCGGAGTATCGGCAAAATCACCCACACCATCGACTTTGTAGAGACGGTCGAACAGGCGCTGGCACTGATCGACTCGCGCCGACAGGATGATAGCTCATAAAATATCGACAACATAGTCAACGTAGGGACACGGCGCTGGGTCACACGCTGCCGTGTCCGTGTTATGGGGCGAATCGCGTTTCGCCGCTACCGCCCGCTGCTATCCAGATAGTCGGTATAACCGCCGGGATAGTCGGTCAGGCCGCCGTCTTCCAGCGCGACCACCCGGTCTACCACACGATCCAGAAAATAGCGGTCATGCGAAATCACCAGCACCGCGCCCTCGAACTCATCTAAAGCCGCTTCCAGCACTTCGACAGATTGAATATCGAGATTGTTAGTCGGTTCATCCAGCAGCAGGACATTGGGTTGTTGCAGCATCAACATCGCCAGTTGCAAGCGGCTGCGTTCGCCGCCACTGAGTGTCCGCACGGGTTGGCGCACCTGTTCATAGCTAAAGGCCATTTTCAGCAAAAATGTCACCGCTGCGCCTTCGCTTATCACGCGCTCATCGCGCACCATATCCAGCGGCGTGCGGTCTAACCAGCGATTGAGCGTTTGATGCTCCTGCGAATAGTAACCCATCTGCGTGCTGGGGCCGACTTTGACCTCGCCCGCCAGCGGTTGCAATTGATTCAGGATGAGCTTGAACAGCACCGACTTACCCGCACCATTGGGGCCGACCAGTCCCACCCGTTCGCCGTGCCGCAGCAGAAAATCCACATCCAGAAACAGCAGGTCATCGTCAAAGCCCATCGTCACGCCGTTGAGTTCAACCGATTTGGTACTGCCACGCCCGCCATTAAGTTGAAATTCCATCAGGCGCTGTTCGTGGACTTTCTCGATGATTTCGCCGCGTTCTTCCATGCGTTCGAGCATCTTACGCCGGCTGCGCGCCTGCCGGATGTGACGTTCATCGACCACCATACTCGCCCAGAGTTCAAAACGGGCAATCGCCGCTTCGATTTGCGCGATTTGCTTTTGCTGTGTCGTATACTGCTGCTGTTGACGCAAGCGTTGTAATTCACGCTCTGTCGTATAGGCTGTGTAATTACCTGTATAAACGGTGAGTCTGGCGTTTTCTAGTTCGGCGATGTGGGTCGCCACTTCGTCCAGCAGATAGCGATCATGTGAAACCAGCAAGACCGCGCCGGGATACTGGCGGATGAAGCGTTCCAGATGGCGTTTGGCGGCGATGTCGAGATGGTTATCAGGTTCGTCCAGCAGCAGCAAATCGGGACTTTCTACGGCGAGCTGCACCAGCGCGACCATTTTCTTCTGTCCGCCGCTGAGCGATGCGACGGGTAAATCATAGTCGTTCGCCGTAAAACCGAGCATCGCCAGCAGTTCGCGCACCAGACTGGCATGACGCGGCCCATTCAGCCGTTCGTAACGGGTCAGCACCGTGTCCTGTTCCGCCAGTACCGATTGCAGTACGTCCATCTCATTGTACACAGCCGGGTCTGCCAACCGGGTTTCAAGTTGGGCGAGTTGGGCTTCGGTCTCTGCCAGGGCGGGGGGCAGCGTTGACGCGGCTTCGATGAGTGTGCTGCCGGCTGGCAGTTTGACATCCTGATGCAGATAGCCGATGCTAATTCCCGATGCCCGCACGACCCGTCCGGCTTCTGGCGTGACGACACCGGCGATGGCGCGCAATAGGCTCGATTTGCCCGCACCATTGGGGCCGACCAGTCCGGTGCGTTCGCGGTCACTAATCGCCCACGTCAAATCGCGGAAGATTTCGCGACCGGCATAATTGATAGCGAGATGGTCAATGTGAATGATGTGCATGTCCCTTACCTCCGTGTATCTGACCCGGATACGGTTACGGCAGGGCGCGGGCATGATTGTACTCAAAAACAAAAGCGGCTGCGAGTAACCGCACCCGCAGCCATAAAATGAGTACAATCGAATGAATGATTGGTGAAAATCTACTCTGGCAATCAGGCGCGCTGAACTATGGCGCGCCCACGCTAGATGTGGTGTTTTGGAGTGAAAGCGGTGCTATGTGTCCAAAGTAGATCATACCCAACAGTATACCGCGCCTTTTTCCCGCCGTCCAGAGGGCTGGGCAACCTGAATAGAAACTGAATTATCCGATAGTCTATAAAATTGTGGTGGAGCGCTGAACTTGCTGCCGGTTATTCGTCAGTAGATTCAGTATCGCTATCATCACTCAAGCGATATTGAGGAAATGGATCATCTTTAAGATTAGGAGAGGGCTTCGCCTTGATTGTCGTAGGTCTTATACACAGCATCGAGGCCGGTCATCTGGAAGATTTCGCGCACCCGTGTGGATGGACGGGTAATCCGCACTTCGCCCGTATATTCGTACAAATCACGCAGCACGCGCAAACCTGCCGCACTGAAATAGGTCACACCCGCCATATCGACCACAATGTTCTTGCGCTGACTGGCAAATTCGGTGTGCAGCGCCTGCCGGAGTCTGTCGGCATTCATGCTGTCTATATGCCCTTTAACTTCAATGAGGGTGGTATTCCCCACCTGCGACAACGTTATATCAATCATGTCATTGACCCCGGGTCACTAAGATAGTCTCTATTATAGCTGGAAACGAACGGATGTGCAGTGCGAAAGGCCATTTTTAATAATTGTTTATAGGTTACGGGGTGATATAACGGGGATTTAACCAGCACAACCAGGTTTTTCAGGTAGAATCAAAGGCATAGGTATTAGAACACCTCAGAAGGAGTTTTCATTGAAAATCTATCTACTGCGAATAGGATTGATACTTGCATTGCTGACAGTGGCATTTGTGCCCGCTCAGGCACAGGCGCAGGGGGGGTGTCAGGCGGCAATCGATCAGGCGCGCGTGCTCTTACAACAGGCGGTCTCCTTGAGCACGGTGGGCGACACCACGACTGCCCAGGCGCTGGTGGGCAGCGCGCGGATTATCCTCGCGCCCTGCATCCAGACCAGTGTGTGCCCGGCGCTCGGTCAGGCCGATGCGGTGCTCGCACAGGCCGAAACTGCACCAAACTCATCGACGATCAGCACATTGGCGAATGGCGCAATCGCCGTGCTGGATACGTGTGTGGGATTAGGCGGTGTGAGCGCGAATATCGGCTCACACGCAACCAATGGCAACCTCATCGCCTTCCATAGTGACCGCGATGGCGATTATGACATCTATGTGATGGATACGAATGGCGGCAATCCCGTCAATTTGACAAACGATCCGGGACGCGATGCCAATGCGTCGTGGTCGCCCGATGGCACGCAGTTGGTGTTCCTATCGGACAGAGGCGGCGTGAATCAAATCCATATCATGAATGCCGACGGCAGCAATCAACATCCGCTGCTATCAGGCGTGAATGACGAAGCGGCCCATCCACGCTGGTCGCCCGATGGCACGCGCATCTTATTCTCGCTGAATCGCAGTGGCAATTGGGATGTGTTTGTTGCGAATGTCGATGGCAGCAACCTGACCCAATTGACAACAGACCCCGACGTAGACCGCGAAGCCTACTGGTCAAACGATGGCTCGGAGATTGCCTTCCGGTCTGGTCGGAGCGGGTTGCAGCAAATCTGGATGATGAACGCCGATGGCAGCAACCAGCGCCAGTTGTTCACGCTCGAATTTCATGCGTATGAACCAAGCTGGTCGTCATCGAGTGGGCTGCTGTTGTTCAGCGCGCGCGTGGGTGATGTGTTTGACATCTTTGTCGCCAACGCCGATGGCAGCAATCCGCGCAATATCACCAATGACAGTGTGAACTGGCAGTATTCGCCCCTGTGGACGCCCGATGGCACACAAATCATCTTCATCTCCGGCGCAGTCGGCGAACCGGAAGTATGGGTGATGAATCCCGATGGCAGCGGTCAGGTGCGTTTGACCAATAACACGGCGTGGGACGGCGCTCCAACATGGCAGCCCGCGGCAAGTACGACAGTGGTTGACCCGGTTGTGCCTGCGGGTGACGATTTGATCGTCTTCCATAGTGACCGTGACGGCGATATGGAAATTTTCACGATGGATGCGACGGGTGGCAATGTCACACAACTCACAGCCAACACCGCCCGCGATGCCAATGCCGATTGGTCGCCGGATGGGTCACAAATCACGTTCGTATCTGACCGCAATGGCGTCGTCAATGTGTTCGTGATGAATGCCGACGGCAGTAATCCACATCCGCTGCTGGCTGGCACAAACGACGAAGCGGCGCATCCGCGCTGGTCGCCCGACGGCAGGCGCATCCTGTTCACGGTGAATTCAGGTGGCAATTGGGATGTGTATAGCGCCAATGTCGATGGCAGCAATTTGACCCGCCTGACGACAGACCCTGAAGTAGACCGCGAGGCCTACTGGTCGCCGGACGGATCGCAGATTGTGTTCCGCTCCGGGCGCAGCGGCAGGCAGCAAATCTGGGTGATGAACGCCGATGGCAGCAATCAACGCCAGTTGTTCTCGATTGAATATAATGCCTATGAACCGAGCTGGTCGCCCGATGGCAGCACGCTGCTGTTCAGCGCGCGCGTGGGCGACGTGTTTGATGTCTTCATCGCCAATGCCGATGGCAGCAATCCGCGCAATATCACCAATGACAGTGTGAACTGGCAGTATTCACCGTTGTGGTCGCCCGATGGTTCACAGATTGCCATGATTTCCAGTCCGGTGGGCGAACCCGACATCTGGCTGATGAACCCGGATGGCAGCGGTCAGGTGCGTTTGACCAACAATGCCGTATGGGAAGGTTCACCGGCATTCCGTCCACGGGCTGGCACAGTTGCTGGCACACCACCGACACCGGCCCCGGTCGGATTCTGTGGCAGTGGCACGGCGACGGTGACATTGACGATTGATGAGGTCTGGATTGCCGATGCTGAAGAGGCCGATACCAGCGGTATTGTCGGCGCGGACGAGGTGCAGCTATTTTATGGTGTTGGTGTGATGGATGGTGGGACGCTGGAATATGGCGTGAATGCTGAATTCCGTTCGCAATGGGAAGCCAGCCTGAGCAACAACCAGCGCGCCCCCTCCTTGACGCCCGTCTCGCGTACTGTCAGTTGTAGCGCACAGGTCAGTGTGGCGATTGTCGTGGGCGAAGATGATTCACCGCTTGGCAGCTTCGAGATTCTGGGCGAAACCCACTTCGGCAATGTCCCGCTGATCGCGGCGGGCACGGTCATCGGCCCCGGTCAGGAAGCGATTTTCTCTGGCAGTTCGAGCAACGGCACGTATGACTATCGCGTGTACTATACCGTCACTGTCGAATAGCGGTTGTGAGCAATACCAGTCCGACGGGGTGGGCACAGGCTCACCCCGTTTTGCTTTAATTTAGACCAAAGACTCACCAGGGTTGCAGCGCCGCCGCGAAATCTGCTGCGGATTGGAAGCGGTCGTCGGGTTGTTTCGCCATTGCCCGCATGATGGCGGCTGCGATGTGCGCTGGAATATCTATATGCACATCACGCGCGTCGGGCGGTGGGTGCTGCAAATGGGCAAACAGCACCTGTCCGGCGCTGCCGCTGAAAGGCCGTTTCCCCGTCAACATTTCATACAAGACCACACCCAGCGCGTAAATATCGGCACGATAATCGACGGCTTTTGCCGCCATAATCTGTTCGGGGGCCATGTAGTCAATCGTGCCAATCGCGCCCGTGCCAGTGAGCGCGGTGCGGGCATCTTGCACCTTGGCAATGCCGAAGTCCATCAACACCGCTTCCTGTGTCTCGCCCTTATCGCGCGTGCGAATCATGATGTTCGAGGGTTTGATGTCGCGATGAATCAAACCTCTACTATGGGCATAATCGAGTGTCGCGGCGAAATCGTCTATAAATGGATGCACCTCATCCAGTGGCAGATGACCCCGTTCATGCAGAATGTCGCTGAGGTTGCGACCTTCGATGAATTCCAGCGCCATATAATATATGCCATCACTCTCGCCCGAATCATAGAGTTTGACGATGTTCGGATGGCTAAATTCCGCCAGCGTCTGCGCTTCCCGCGCGAACCGTTTGCGAAAATCGGGTTCTTTTGCGAGGTCATCCGGCAAAATTTTAACAGCGACTTTGTGCCCGTCCCCTTCCCCTTCATACACCTCACCCATGCCGCCTCTGCCAATCACACCCCAAATCTGATATTTGCCAAGCGTTTTGCCCGTGAGTGCGCCGGGATTGGCGATGCCGGGACGCTGCTGTGCCTGTTGGAGTTCGTTGAGGTCGAAGCGGAAGCCATAGAAGCGGCGGTCAATGACATGCTGCACCCGTTTGCGCGCCGGATTGAACAGCAGTCCTGCGCCGATGATAGACACGGCGAAAGCAAGACCCGAATTGGCCTGTCCCAGAACCGCTTGCAGAACCAGACCACCGCCTAAAAAAACCAGCGCCATAAACGCTGTGACCGCGCCATATACGAGCGAACGATTGAGGGCGAGGTCTATATCCCACAATCGGTAGCGCATCATGGCGAAGGCGAGGCCAATCGGCAAGACCAGCACCAATGTGCGTGTTAGCGGAAAGCCCACGAACGAGAAATAGGCGGCGAGGTGAATCGGGTCAGCCAATTCGACAATCTCTAGCAGCACCGGATAAGCCTGCGAAACCAGAATCCCGATACTGATGCCATACAGCGCCCACTTGGTTTGTTGGCGATGGGTAGGCGACAGGGCGTGGCGATAGCGATGAACGATAATGCCCACGACAAATATGACGATGAGCAGGTCAACAGCCTGTGCTAACAGACCCCCGATTTGCAAACCGCCCACACCAAATGAGACCAGCAGCGTCCAGACCGCAAAAATCACAGGCATTATCGGAGTCCAGCGTGGCGCATAACGTCCATCGGGGAAGATAATCGCATAATTCAATGCCAGCCCCATGAGGGCACTTTTGTATAATGTCAACCACACAGAACCCTGTGTGGCGTCTAAAACCCCAAACGCGACAGACTCCGCCAGGCCAAAGGCAATGAGAGTCCACGCGCCATATAGTGCCACCCAATCATCCGAACGCCGCCAGACAATTAACATGGCGACGATGCTGACGCCTGTCATCGACAGCGCGACAAATATCATGCGAAATACAGTGGCAGCATCCACCGATAAGCCTAAAACTGCCATGTATCGCACAAAGGAGCTAGCGGGGGTGCGCGTTAGGAGGATGTTTCGCGCAGGCGAATCACCTGAACGTACCGTCAGTGTCACCGACGTGCCTGTTTGTCCGCCGTTGATGAGCGCCACTACGTCGTCCGGGGAGGTGGTTGGGAGAATGGTTGAGTCATCGACTGCAACGAGTATATCGCCGTCGCCTATGCCTGAGGTGAGGCCTTCATCCAGCGGGTGCAGGATTATCGCGCCATCAACGTGTTCAATATCGGCGATGATTTCGCACAGACAGCCCCGTCGCAGAAACGGTTCGTAGGCCAGCATACCAATCACAAATATGCCGATGTTGATAAAGGCCAATATCCCCCATAACACACGCGCAAACGAAAGCAGGCGCTTATCCCGAATGCGCGTATAGGTGCTCGTATTGGCAATACCAACGGCTGAAGCACTATCCGGGGCAGACATACATGGCCTCCCCCCTGTGGAAAAATGGGAATGATACTATTTTATCGCGCGCAGAATAGAAAAGCACTATTTTGCAGACCATTATGATACCGAATCATGGGGTACAATGAAGCGTGGGATAATAAATGTGATACGCTAATTGCTAGTTAAAACTGCCCCATTGAAGCAAACTTGTCGCAAGAAAATGAGGTATTAGCATTTCAGCCATCAGCATTTCAGCTTAAAGTCTAATACAGTAAGAATCGTGCTTTGGCTGACGGGCTGAACTGCTGACCAGCCATCAAGAGACGTGATAACCAAACTATCGACAAAGCGCGCGGCCTATGAACACCCGTTTAGAGCGCATTCTGGTGAAACTCGCCAACCAACATGCCAAAGAACTGGTGCGTCCCGGTTGGGATGCCCATGATAGCTATGAGCAGCGCATTCATAAGCTGGTGCGCCAACTGGCAGACCATGACCTGCTGGTGATTATGGGTCTCGTGCCCGATTCGCTGGTGTCGAATCGCGCCAATGTCATCCAACGTTGGGTCTCGCAGTACGGGCGGTTGTACATGCTGCTGGCGCGGAATCTATTCCCGTCAATGGCGGGTATGGTCAAGGCGCGCTATGCCGACCCGTTGATGCCGCCGATTGTGGTGCTGATGGGCGAGGCGCATCCGGTGCTGCAAGTGATGGCGGGGTTCGTCCTGCCCTATGTCGCGCGCCGCCAGCGCGAAACCGAAATCGCTATCCCGGAATTGCATGGCGTTATCGGGATGCTGCTGGATGAGTTGCAGGTCGGCAATAAGCCCTATCCGGTATATAGCAAATTGATGAAACAGGGCGCGACAATTTTACAGAATATGATTTCCATGCCGATTCGTCAGCTTGCCCTGTGCCCGTTTGACCGTCCCATCTTCGTGCCGATACAGCGTCCGGTCACATTGCCAGAGGAGTACATCCCGGATAATTACGATTTGCTGCCCTTGCTGCCCGACGAAACAGACGGTTTGACCCCGACAGGTGAATTGTTCACGCTGACGATTCCGCTGGATTTGGGATGAGAGGGTTAGCACGGACGAGCACATCGGCACGGACGAGCACATCGGCACGGACGAGCACATCGGCACGGACGAGCACATCGG
>CAZTLI010000072.1:0-3627 GCA_964614375.1 uncultured Anaerolineaceae bacterium | reverse complement strand
CTCGTCCCTACTCACGCATAATAGGCCGATTGGCGTCGGCATACCACTGGGTCAGGTCGCGTTCAATCATTTCGCCGAGTGTGTCGATTTCCGCTTGAAAATAGACTTGCAGACGCTGCTGTAAATCGGCCTCCATCGGCGCGTATCTGGCTTCGCGCGTATACAGCTTCGTCGCTTGCCGGATGCCAAATTCATAGACGGGCGCGGGCATGAGGCGCGTCATCACCCGGAACAGCCGCGAATCGCGGACATGACTGGGTGTCAGGCGCAATTTTTCCAGTGTGCGTTGCAGACTCTTGCTGCGGACATCCTTGCTGGCATTGACCACCGCAAAATCGGGTTGAAACGCGGCGTCCACGTTGAGGAACGCCAGCGTCTCGCGATAGACACCGGGCAAATCACGCTTGAAATCGTCCATCAGAATGATTTTGATTTGTTCGCGCGGAAACGTGTCCAGATAGCGTTTGACGAGAATCGAATTGCGCGCCACATCGAGATACGAATAGGTGCGGTTGGTGTGATGGTCGAAGCCGTGTTCGAGTTCGGGTGTAATGGCCTCGCGGAAGGTCGGCATGGGTTCATCGCCCATATAACGCGCGTGGTGATAGAGCGAATACACCAATTCCACCGGCGAACGCAGCATGATGATAATGCGTGATTCTGGATTGAATTCATAGAGTTCGCGCGCGGCAGTGGTCGATAACAAATAGCTAGGCGATGCTTCGCCAACAGCCGATTCCGTCGTCGCGTCATCAAACAGCGCCAGATAATTAGCTATGCTGCCCCGAAAGCGTGTCAGACGGGTTGAGTCGTTGTCTGTGCCGAAGTAGTGCGGTTCTTTGACGACGGGCATGAAAATGTCGGGGTGCGCGTCCAGATAGTGATACATGGCGGTGGTGCCACATTTTTGCGCGCCGACGATGAAAAAGTTGGGTTTAGGCATCGCTTATGATCCTGCGTCTTCGGTTTCGGTCTGGCGTTGGCGGATGAACTTCGCCGGGACGCCCCCGACGATAGTATAAGCGGCGACATCCTGTGTGACGACTGCGCCCGCGGCGATGACTGCACCTTTACCAACCGTCACACCTTGCAAGACAATCGCGCCCGCGCCTATCCATGCATCATCTTCAATCACAATTGGCGCAGCATCCAACCCCGAAAAGCGCATACTATCGTCATCATCGGGGATGCGATGCCCCGCGCTGACCAATTGCGCGCCATGTGCAATCATCACATTGCTGCCTATCGTGACGCCACCGATGCACAGCAGCATCGCCGACTTGCCGATAGACACATGATCGCCAATGGTCAAATTGCGATATTCATCCACCCACACATCGCGCCAGATTTTGGGATTGCGTCCGACGGTTGCGCCACGCCAGCGCAGCAGCACCCGTTTGATGCGATTCGAGAGCGGGTCGTGGGGCGTCATCGCCATATAAAATTCGACCAGATAATTCAAAAACGCCCGCCACAACGACACTTTAGGCGAAAAAAGTTGATTGGGATTCATACGCTCATAATACCCATTTCATACACTGTGGGCAGGGGCGCCTAGCGACTAGAAACCATTTAGCCCACGAAATTATCACAACCCATAGAAAGAAAAAGATTCCGATCAGCGTCGATTGAGTGTACTGTCCATAGTAAACCCGTGCGATAGAGGATTAAACTCCTAACCGCCCCGCGCGCGTAGTACGATGCAGTGACATATACACCGGGATTGGTGACGACGCACCACACTTCTTCAAAGCGGCTGCTAAATGCCGACGGATTGCTGGCTCTAATGGCAGATTGAATTGTGTAGTCGGGTTGTGTCAGGTTGCGCTCGCGCATTCAGATTTCATCCGCCCAATCTGCCATCTCTTGATTTATGGCGTTTCGCGCCCCATCTGGCAGGGAATTGCTTCCGCCACATGCACTCACCACAATCCCGGTAAGCAAAATAAAGAACAGTGTCAGATTTCTCATGGTGACCCTTCTTAGATTTTGAAGATGTTAATCCCCATGACTTACGCAGTTGAGCTATCAGGCAAGGGGTTTATGCAGGTTAACAATTTAATTGGGTCATCGGACACGGCGTGCCGTGTCCCTACAAACCCGTTAACAACCGTTATTATTCGTAGGGACACAGCATTGCTGTGTCCGCACAAAAAACGGCGTTATCTGATTATTTTCGCAACTAACATAAACCCCTTATCTACGCAGAAAATCTTTCATGTGCGTAACGCCTAAATCCCATTGAACATAATGCAAACTATTTCACCGCCTCGATCATCAAATGCCAGCCAATGACACGGCCTAGCGCGCGGTGGATGAATTGCGGCGTCCACCGGTTGACCTTACCCCAACCCGTGCCAAAGAGATAGTCGATTTTCAGGTGGGTCTGGCTGTATTGCGTGAACATGGCGCTGGCTGTGCGCGGCGGATAGGTCTTTTCGACGGGGCAAGGGTCGTCCTTCGAGCCATCGAACGGAATGCCCGTGATATAGTGTGCCAGCCAATTGAGCGAGTAGCGATTGTAAAGCATGACGACCGCTTTCCCGCCCGGTTTGAGCACGCGCCGCGCCTCTTCGACTGCGCCAGCGGTATTCGGCGTATGATGCAGCACACCGAAGCTGTAAACGACATCGAACGTGTTGTCATCAAACGGTAAGACTTCGGCATCCGCGACCCGAAAATCGCCCGTCATATCATAGAGCGCAAATCGCTGTTGAATGAGTTCAATCGCTTGTTCGGTGAGGTCAATCCCGGTGACAGCAAAGCCGCGTCGCGCCAGCTCATAGGTATCGTTGCCCATGCTGCACCCGATTTCCAGCAGTTTACCCTGTGGATACTGCGCCGCCAGACGGTCAAACAACGGTGGCAGATGATAGTGATATTTGTAGCGCAGTTCGAGCGCCGCCTCATAAAATTCGCGCGTGCCGACATCCTCGCGATGCAGTTGATTAAATTGATTGACATTGCGATTCCAGAAATCGCGGACTTCTTCTTTTAACGGTGTATCCATGTGATTATGCCGTTCTGCTCAGTTTATCAGGTAAAGCGAACACCCTGAATTGTCGAGAGTGCCGGGCGATGCAGACCCGCGCATCGTAAGGGTTCTCTGCCAGAAAACCTTTTGCGTTCTCTCCATCACACATTTATGTGTCCTGTGGGGTTCAGTTGTCTTTTAGCCAGCGGCGATTTTCATCCCTTTGTGGTGGCGCAACAGCGGCATGGAAAACCCTCTTAAATCCGCGCCGCGCCGTCATCGACGGGTTCGTGCCGGGTTGCAATTGTGCCAGAATATTTTTAGAAATCTAGCCGGCGGATGGTTGCGCGCCATTATCCCGTGTTTTGATTCAGGCGGGCGTCACCGGGCGCGACCTCATAGACCGCCTGCCATTCCAGATAGTGGGTATAGATATAGTCGCGGCGGATCAGTTCACCATTGGCGTCATAGATATTGCGATACACAGTCACATCTGCGCCATCGGCTGCAAAATCCACCTGCAAGATTTCGCCTGCACGCAAGTCGCTATTGGCGACAAAGCGCGGCGGCGGCGCGGGCACCACATCGCGTACAATTGGCGCTTCAATTTCTACACGGCGTCCGACACTGGTGCTATAAAAAC
This sequence comes from uncultured Anaerolineaceae bacterium, assembly GCA_964614375.1. Classification (GTDB taxonomy): domain Bacteria; phylum Chloroflexota; class Anaerolineae; order Aggregatilineales; family Phototrophicaceae; genus CAZTLI01. The sequence goes on along the minus strand of CAZTLI010000072.1, from coordinate 10 downwards.
GGAATTGCAG
>CAZTLI010000071.1:4897-16331 GCA_964614375.1 uncultured Anaerolineaceae bacterium | reverse complement strand
ATAACAGCATCGCCTATTCGGTCTATGGGCACATGGAAGAGACCGAAACAGTCACCTTCCCCGCTGTAGACCGCTGTGTCGAACGCGGGCAGATTCTCGGCACAATCGGCGACCCCGAACGCAGTCGGGCACACCTGCACTATGAAATCCGCAGCATTTTGCCCGAAGATGGCGGCCCCGGTTATGTCAATACCAATCCACTGGGCGAAGGCTGGTATCATCCGCTCGACTTTACCTATCTGTGGCGGGCGCGATTGTCGCCAGCATTTGTCGAATATGTGACATTTACATCGGCGCCGATTGTGCCGCCTGTGCCATTGGACGACAATCGTTATGCTGTGGCGCGCAATCGGTTTTTAGAAGTTGTTCGCACCCCCGACCAATTGTTATGGAGTGTTGAGGCGGGCGCGGATATTGTGGGTGTGGCGGCGCTGCCCGATGAAGTCCTCATCGCCCAAACCACCAGCGGACAGGTGCTTGTCCTGCAAAATGGTCGCTATATCGCCTTATGGCAGGTCGAAAATGCCGCCGGGCCATTCGTCGCTGTGGGCGGCACGTTGATTTTCCCGACATTTGATGGACTGCTCGCGTATGATACGGGCGCCAACCTTCTCTGGTCGCTGCAATTGGATGTCTCGCGCGTGGAATATATTGGTCATAGTGGTGACAGCCTGCTGCTGGTGGCGCGCGGGCGCGATGGCACATATGGGTATGTAGTCAATGCGGCGGGCGACCTGCTGTTTGATACGCGCTTCAATAGTATCCCGATTATCGCCGCTCAATCCAATGGTACATGGCTGGCGCTGGACGGCGGGTGGCTAGATCGCATTCGTGCGACAGGTCGAACGCGCCTCAACGAGACCCTGGCCCAACGCGGAATTCGTCCCGGACGCACGGCGGGATTGACAGTTGATGTGGTGGGCAATCTCTATCTGTGGGATGGGGACGGCGCATTGATGGCGCTCGATGCCGACGGCGGGATTCGCTGGCAGGTGGATTATGTGTCATCGGCGTCATTACAAGTTGCGCCACTGCTGCGAACCGATTATGGCTGTCTGTTGTATGTGCTGGATGCGGGGGGCGAACTGCTGGTTTATGCCACCGATGACGGCGAACGGCTGACCACCATACCCCTATATACCGGCGGTCTCCGCAGTCGTTCACTCAGTGGTCGCGTGCTGACTGTGGATTCTGCCGGGCGTGTGACAGTGGGCGGCGGCTTTTTGACGCTGTTCACGCTGGATGGGCATATCCTCGGCGGTAACGCGCTGTCTGAATGTCGTCTGGGATAGATGCCTACACAGGCCAACGACGCCAGAATTGAGGGAGTTATCCATGCCGCTCGCCGCTGGCGAAAAGCGTATTAAACCACAGAGACACGGAGGACACAGAGGGTAAAGGGATTGGAGTTTAGATTTTACGGATTGGGAATTGTGGCATTGCCTGATGTGTCATAGACAACACCAACCTTACCCTGCCTCAGTCCTCATCACTGCATTACTGCATTCACTCATCACTGTTTTTACACGACACGATTTTCACGGGATTAGCCCTTCTGCTTTGCGACTTTTGCATTGAATCTTTGTTTTCGATTGAACCTGATACACCACCGCGCCGTAGTATCCAATGGACTTAACGATGGTCTATGACCATTAAGCACAGCCTGCGCTAGACTGATGATTATGAAAATACGCGATATGTCCAATGAACTGCGATGGATGATGCTGGGCACGATCATAGCCAACGTGTCCAGTACCATGTATGCGCCCTTTTTGCCGCTGTATCTGGAATCACTCGGCGCGGCAGTGGCGATGATTGGCGTGTTCTTCACGTTCAACCGCATTTTCGTCATCGTGTTTCGTCCCATAGGCGGTTGGATTAGCGATCACTTCGGACGCCTGCCGACGATGGCGCTTGGCGGCGTGTTCGGGTTGGCGTCGATCTTTGTCTATGCGATTGCGCCAACATGGGAATGGGCGCTGTTGGGCGCGCTATTTTCGGGGATGGGCAGTTCACTGGTTGGCCCCAGCTTTCAAGCCTACATTGCCGAAAATGCCCCCGAAGGCGCAACAGGCAGCACCTTCGGCCTGATGGAAAGCCTGTTCATGATCTGCCAGATTATCGGCCCCTTGCTCGGCGGATTTTTAGCCGAAACGGTCAGCTTCCGCGTGTTGATGTTCGTCGGCACAGGTATCACCCTCATCGCGACTCTGGTTCGCATCTGGATCGCCTATGGCAAACCGCTGCCGATCCGTGAACTGAAGTTCGCCAGCCTCAAACACGATTTGCGCGCGGCAACCGTACTGCTGCTCGGTGGTGGGTTCATCGTCTGGTTGATTCTCATCGAAGGCATTTTTCAGGCGGGTTCAGAAGCGGTCAACCCCTTCCTGCCCACGTATGCCACAGACATCGGCGGCGTCAGCGAGACGGTCTATGGCGGATTTGTGGCCTTGATGTCGGCAGTGGCGGCGCTCTTATCGTGGTTAGGGGGTAACTTCAGTGATCGTTATGGCGAACATATCAGTTTCGCGGTCGGGGCATTGGCCTGTGGCGCGGGCTTTTTGCTGATGTTATTGCTGCCGAACACCATCGGCTTCCTCGGCGGATTCACGCTTATGGGCTTGTCGATGGTGTTCATGCGTCCGGCAGCATCGGCCTTAGTCAGCAAAACCGTGCCCCGTCATCAACTCGGTCTGATGTATGGCGTCTTCAATACCGCGATGGGCGCACTAGCCATCCCCACACCCTCCATCGGCGGGCAGTTATACGATACTGTCTCGCCGCGTGCGACACTGCTCCTGGGCGCGGTCTTGAGCTTCATTACCATCCCGCTCGCCCTGTGGAAATTGCGCGTCCCGACAGCAACATCCAGGCACACCACTGACACCATGCCTGTTGTGTCATCAGGGGATTGACTCACGACGCGGCTATCTGACGCCTACACAGCCCTATTCACCCTCAACCGCATCCAGACGGGCTTCAATCGCGGCGATGCGCTCCATAATGTCCACGATGGACGGCAAGCTGTCCGGGAAGCTCACGCCTTCCAGCGGTTCAATACTGCTGAAGAAACCATCAGCCGAGGTGAACACTTCGTCGATTTCCCATTCGCCAATCGTGCCAAACACCCGGAAGGTATAATCGCCGGGACGGGTCGGAATCAGGTCGGCGACGTACTGACCGGGTTCGCCAAACGCCGGACGCAGCGGCAGTGTCACCGACGCGGGGCCAAACGTCACCTCGACCTGTAATTCAGCATTCGTCACGGGTACATTGCCCTCGCCATGATCGTGGTCGGCTGTTTCCTCATCATGATCGTCACCTTCGTTCGACGTTTCCCCATCGTCATGTTCATCGCCTTCTTCATGGTCGCCTTCCGTTTCTTCGGCGCGCATCGTAATCCCCACTAACGGCCCATTGATCTGACCCACTAGCGCTGGTTCGTTGCGCCAGCCAAACACCAGTATGAACGGATGGTCTTCGCTTTCGCGCGTTTCATGCGCCAATGTCGGCAGCGACAATAGCAGAATGGCGCATATCAGTAACAGCAATCGTGCAGCACGTTTCATCATGTTTCTCCTTGTGAGGCAGTATAGATAGTTTGTCATTAATCCCCGCGATAAAGTGGGGTAATATACTTTTAGCAAATGAGCCTGAGCGTCATCGCTCCTTTGCGTTTAATGTTCCTTAATACCCTTCCCCAATCGACACACGCTCCCACACCTGACCATCATCGGTGTACCACAACCGCCAGCGCGCGCCATCCAACACCCACAACCTATCGGGATAATCTTCAGCAAAACCGACAAAAACAGCCCCATCGCTACCCGGCGGGGTGATACGCCCCCAGTCATCGCCGTTCCGCCGATACAAGCGTCCGCCCGCTGTGACGAATAGATCATCGTCAAAAATTTGGGTCGAATTAATCATGCGACCTTCGGGCAGCGACATAAAATCCGCCCATTCACGGTCAGACCTATCCCAGCGCAGAACGCCCGTCGCCGTCACCGCCAGCAAATCGCCACCGGGTGTCACGCCCACATGCAGGACGGGCGCGGGCGCATCCAATGGCTGCCATGATAGACCGAGGTCGATGCTCTGATACACCGCATCGCCCGTGTGCAGGACGTGCGTATGATTACCGAGCATGACAAAATTTTCGGCGGGATTGTCAGTCTCCGGCAAATTCAGCACCCGCCCATCGACATCATAAGCGCCATCGGGGCGTCGTATCATGCCCGACTGACCGATTTCATAGAGATAACCGTGTGTTGAGACCAATCGTGCCGCGCGCGTGGCATCAACCTGTATCCATGTGGCATCACGCAGGGCATACACACCATCATCCGTCGCCGCCCAGATGATGTTATAACCATCCATGGCGGCGTAACGCACAGGCGCAGGCGGGGCTAACGACCCCCACAGGCCATCCGCATTGGCGCGCAGCAAATCACCATCGCCCATCACCAGCAGCGGATAGGGACGCTCATGGTCGATTGTGAGCGACATCGGCGCATTGGACGAAATGCCTGAAATATCGCCCGCTGGTGTATTGGGGGCAGGCGCGGCATCGGGCGCGGCATCGGGCGCATCAGCGGCGAGTGTATCCGCCGCGAACAGGCCGCTGAGGATGAAGATTGCGCCAATCAACAGCAGCAAGAGCGACAGCATCCCCGCGCCCAATCGCAAGCGCAAACGGCTTTCGCCCGCGAACAAACCACCAATCCCCAACCACAACAAACCCATCACCAGCAGCGCCAGCGTCCGTTCCACACCGGGAATCGTGTCATCAATCGGCGGCGCGACTGCGGCAGGCCGTAGCTGTATCGTCGGCAGATAATCATACACGATGTCGAATTGATTGGGCCGCTGCACCGTCGCCCGGATGCGCCAATTACCCGGCACACTTAGATTCGCGCCCTCAACCCGATAGACGCCATCGCCTGCATGTTCAGGCCGCAATTCGCTCTGCCCGACGTCTTCATCGAGATTGTCAAAACGCAGGCGAATGAGCGAGGCATCGGTTATCGGGTCCCCTTCGTGTGTATAGATGCGGATCGTGAACGTATTTTCGCCCGCCCATCCCGGCGTAATCTCTAAATCAACGTGGATATTGTCGTTGAAATAGGAGTCATAAAAGGGGCGGTCACTCACCGGACGGGGCACGGCCTCACGTAAGGCAAGCGTACTGCGCGCCGGGGCAATCGCCGTCATTGTGCCAACAGCGGCGAGGATTCCCACAGTGAGCGCCAATTCCATGCCCACCAACCGCCGCAACCGTCGCCCCCAGATTTCGCGTCCAGCCAGTAACGCGCGCTGCGTGACCAGCAGATTCACCCCCGCAATCAGCAGCAGCGGTAGAATCAACACGCCTTTGATGACCAGCACACGTCCATAATTTGTCGTAAACAGACCTTCCGGCGAACCAACTTGCAACCACGCCAGATAGAGTCCAGTAGCAATGAGGATAGCGACAGCCACGCGCGCGGTGTTAGAGAAATAGGCAACCAGCGCGCCTAAAGCAGGCGCAGCCGGGTCACGATGACGCCGAATCACGCCGATGACGAGCACGAACGTCGCCAATCCACCCACCCAAACAGCCGTCGCCAGCATATGCAGCCAATCCGCCGCGACGGCGGCAAAACTATCCTGCGCGGCGCTGGCATGACTGAACAGACTGTGAACCAGCAGCATCCCGCTTCCGACGGCGAACACCCCCCCATACAGGCGGTTATCCACTTTCGCGCGATACAGCAATCCGCCGAACATCAACCACAACCCGACACGCACCAGCCACAACGTCCCGAAACGTGTGCCGCTGATGACCTGACCGAACGCACTGCTGGATAATGCCGCCCACAGCGAACCTTCGGTGATGATGCTGACTTGCAGCAGTAAAATGAGTCCCGTCGTCAGTCCAGTGAACACCCAGCCCAGCCACAGCAGACGACGCACAGGCGTTTCGACAGCCGGATAGGGCTGTGGGAAGGCCAATCGCCACACAAACAGCATAAACGCCACACCACCGACCAGCAGCGCCAGACTGATGAAATTCAACCAGCGCACAACCGCGCTATCGAAGGGAATCGTTTCGTCTATCAATGGGGCGGCAGACTGCCCGGCGGCGGCCTCACCTATCGTGATCGGGAAACTGCCCACTGTCAGATGTCCATCCGCGCTGGATACGACTCGCCACGCGACAGTATAGACACCATCCGGCAAATCACCGGGCACGAGTTGGAGCTGCATCGGATCATCCGGCGCGACCTGCGACGGCGGTGTATCCACCCGTTCGCCAGTGCCATCGCGCAGCGTGATACTGCTGAATTCGGGTTCGAGCGGTTCGGTGAACCACAGGCGAATGACTTCCGGCGCAGTTGGCAGGACGGCGTTGGCGGGCGGGTCGGACTGCGACAGACTGCCGTGTGCGAAAACGGCGTTGACCGTCCCCAACAGCAACCCAAATCCCAACCCGATGACCCACCAGCGCCGCATAAACCACCCTTTTCAAGAATTGATGTCAATCCATTAAAGCTAACGTCCAGCGCGTCCAGGATAGATGTATCACAGTGATAAAAATGGATAAAAATGCCCGAACACCCACCCATGAACGGGGATTGTCGTCCTGAACCAGGACAATTACAAGCCAATCTTACCCGAAGTCTACTCACTGACGGTACACTAGAGATATGGTCGATCAAACCCTACCACCCGGAACCCGAATCCACCGTGATGAGCGTTCGCTCGTGTTGGTGTTTATGGCCTCGACAAGCCGATGGATGCTGTGGCTGCTCATTGGACTGACAATCGGTATACTGGTCGTGAGAGCATTAGGCGCGACACTGCCCGACGCCGGACAAATCGCCTTTGCGGGGGATAGTGAACCAGATCGGGAAATCTATCTACTCGATATCGGGCGTGGACTGCGACTCAATCTCACGCAAAATTTGCTGCCGGATGATAACTTCGCGTGGTCACCAGATGGTCGTCGGCTCGTGTTTGAATCGGGCGTCGGTGACCATCGCGGCCTGTATGTGATGGACGCGACAGGGGCGAATCGACGTTTACTCTATGCCCGCCGCTTGAATCGCGCCCGTCCGGTCTGGTCGCCCAACAATGTCGATGTCGTCATCGTGCTGGAAGACCGTATGCCGCCCAACCCCCTCAACCGCAATACACCGCCCTTCAATCGCAACCTGTACATCGTCAATGTCGATACCGGCATCATCCGCCCGCTGACCATGCACCCCGCCTTTGACTACCTGCCCACATGGTCGCCCGACGGCTCACAGGTCGCCTTCGTCTCGCTGCGAGAAAACACCTTCGACCTCTACGTCGTCAATCGCGATGGCACTAACCTGCGCCGTCTGACCTTTTCGCCATCATTTGGCAGCACCGGCAGCAGCAATCCCGTGTGGTCGCCCGATGGACACTGGCTGGCCTATCTGCATGTCGATGTCACCAACGAGACCGACCTCTATCTCATGGATATGACCCTCCCATTGCCCACCGACGCCGACCCCATCGCCCTCACCTCCCATCCGCGCAATGAAGTGAATCCCATCTGGTCGCCCGACAGCCGCCATATCGCGTTTTTGTCCTATCGCACTGGCTCATGGGGATTGTATAGCATAGAAGTGACCACACGGGAAATCGAACACCTCATCGGCGGCGGGGATGACGGCGTATTTTATGGGATGCTGGCATGGTCACCCGACGGGAGCGCCATCACCTTCGTCTCAGACCGGGACGAATCGCGCGACATCTACATCCTCGACCTCGCCACCCGCGCCATCCGCCGCCTGACCCACGACCTTCCCTACGACCTTGACCCCACATGGCGACCTTGAATCTGCGCCCGGTAAGCCGGTAAAACAGGTGAATGGCTTACAAAATCATCTGTAAACCACAGCAGAAACAGACGATATTCCGCAATGTATTATAGTGGTGATGAGCGGCTGGGTAAGAACAAGGATGAACCGCAAAGAACGCAGAGAACACAGCAGAATTTGCAGGGGCGAATTGCTGCAAATTAAAAATTAAATACAGGAAATAGCCGATTCCGCGCCGGGTATGGCGGGACGTAGCAAGGGGCGCATCCATGCGGGTGAAATCATGCCCATTTCTCACCACCGTCCTCTCCGCTTCAGATGATGCGGCTTTCCGGCAGCCGAACGTTTTAGCGTGTGGCGACTCTTAAACCCCAATCACTGTGCCGGTTGGGGTGCATCTTTTGGCCTTCGCCAGCGGTCAAAAAAAATCGAAACCGTTAAGAAACGATTTTGCCCCTACGGACGCCATCCGGGTGCGGTGTCAAATTGGTCGGAGTCCATATCCGGCATCGTCAATTGCCGCGGTTCGCCACCGTTGACATCCACCACATACAACGCGCCAATCCCCGGCCCCGACAGAAACACCACTCGCGCCCCGTCCGGCGACCAGCCCGCGAACGAATCCGCACCGGGCAAATCCGCTAAGACTCGCTGGTCTGTGCCGTCGGCATTCATGATGTAAATGGCGCTGTCACCGATTCCCGTGTCATCCCGCAATGACTGAAACACGATTTGCGTCCCATCCGGTGACCATGCCGGACGACTGTCATTGTTCGTCGGGTCGGTTAGCTGGCGGTCATCTGTGCCATCGGCATTCATGACGTGAATCGCGTTTTGATTCTGTCCGGTCTGCATCCGGTAGGCGATTTGAGCGCTATCCGGCGACCACACCGCCTGACAATGCCTATCGCCGCAGTTGACGAGTGTCGTCCGCCCCGTGCCATCGGGCGCAACCCGGTCTATGGTCGCGCCGCTGTCTGTTTGCCTTCGTGATGTAAACAGTATCCACTGTCCATCCGGTGACCACAATGGCGCGCTATTGGACGCTTCCGTATCGTCGGTCAGACGCCGCACGCGCTGTCCATCGGCAGTCATGATGAACAGATTGTCGTTGTCTGTGCCGCCGCGTTCCGACGAAAACACAATTTCTGTGCCATCGGGAGCGAAAGCCGGGTCGCCATCGTAGGCCGGGCTGGTCGTCAGACGGCGTGACTCGCCAGTGGCGACATTGACGGAATAAAGGTCGGATTGTGGCGCTTCGCCCCCGGTTTCATAGTAGCGAAAGGCCAGCGTAGTGCCGTCATAAGACCATACCGGGTCTATGGCGGGCAGGCCGTTCGTCAGGCGGGTCACTGTGCCCACATTCACGCGCACATCGACGACCATCACATCGCCATAAAAGGGGGCGGCACCGTCGATGGTCTGCTCACCGATTCGCACGAAAGCGATATAATCACCGCTGCCGGGGTTCAACTGCGCGCCACTGCCACCGCCGCCACAACCCGCTATGAGGAGGGTGAGTATTGTGATGGTGATGAGGTGTTTGGACATGGGTCTATTCCTGTGTAAGGGATGTGTGTGCATTTTTTACTACGCAAAAGAGCGATGCCAGATACACATCCAATTCTAACAGATATGCTTAATTCATAAAAAATTCATGCAGAATTCGCTTGCATTTTTGAAATTTGTGGTACGTTTTAATGAGGGATCGCGTGTATGCAATCAAATGGCAGCGGGGATTGGTGTCCCATCATACAATCGCATCCCAACACAACCTTTCTATCTTATCTATCTTAGCGGGTTTATACACAATATGAATGCTCCTATAGGGCATCTCAAACCAGGCTGCGGTTCACCACACACCCACCACATATCCAATCCGTGCGGTGTATATAACCCCCACTATCTCTATATGGGATAAAGAGTCTGCTATGGCCTATCAGTTTTCGACTCCCATCTGGGCCCTTCTCCTCGCGACAGGGTTCTCTAGCGCGATGGCGGTTTATGTCTGGCGACATCGCCAGAACGCCCCGGCAATGTTCACGGCATTCACCGGCATGTCGGTGGCAATCGCGATCTGGACATTTTTTTATGCCATCGAACTGGCTGGCGTGAATTATGACAGTAAAATCATCGGCGCAAAACTCAAATATATTGCGATTGCGACAGTGCCGGTATTCTGGCTCATTTTTGCCGGATACTATACCAAACGCGAGCACCTCCTCACCGGGCGTAACCTCGCGCTGCTGTTCATCATCCCCACAATGACGATTAGCTTCACCCTGACCAACGAATTGCACGGCCTCATCTGGGGCAATATCACAGTCGAAACGCGCGGTTCACTGCTGGTTTTGGCGTCCGACAGCGAAATCTGGTTCTGGGTACATGCGGCCTATTCCTATGTGATGATGCTGGTCGGCACCGTGTTGATGATTAATGCCTTTGTGCGGTCCCGGCGCATCTATCGCGGTCAACTGGCGATGCTGCTGCTGGCGGTTTTGCTGCCGTGGTTCGCCAATGTGCTGGTGTTGATGCAGGTGGTGCGGATTGACCTGACGCCGTTTGCCTTCACGATCACCATGATGCTGATGTATTTCGCCCTGTTCCGTTATCGGATGCTGGAACTGCGGCCTGTGGCGCGTGACCGGGTGATGGATATGATGGAGGATATCGTGCTGGTGGTCGATAAAGTCCGCCGTATCGTCGATGCAAATCCGGCGGCGCGGCGTGTGTTGCGGAATGATCGGCTCATCGGGCAAACGATAGAAGCCGTACTTGCCCCCTTCACCGAACCGGGGCGCGTCATCGACCAGTATAGCGACCTGACATCAGTGCATGACGAAATCGTCTTTGGCGAAGGCGACCTGCGCCGCTATTTCGACCTGCGCGTTTCGACATTGACCAACCGCCGGCAGGACATCGAAGGCCGCGTGATTGTGCTGCGCGACATTACCGAGCATAAAAAGGCCGAAAAGCAAATTCGTAAGCAGAACGAGGCGCTGATGCAGGCCAATGAAGAACTTGCCATCGCCCGTCAAGAGGCCGAAGCCGCTGCCCAGCTCAAAAGCCAGTTTTTAGCAACGATGTCGCACGAACTGCGAACACCATTGAATGCCATCATCGGTTATACTGAGATTCAACTGGCAGGGATGACAGGCGAACTGAACCAGGAACAGCTAGACTATCAACAACGGGTGTTGATTAACGCCGAACATTTGCTGACGTTGATTAACGACGTGCTGGATTTATCCAAAATCGAAGCGGGACGGATGGATCTCGCGCGTAACCCCTTTGTCGTGCGCGATTGGCTGGGCGAAGTGGTGCAGCAGGTGCGCGGTTTAGCCGAAGACAAACAATTGCAAATCTATACCATCCTTGACGAAAATATGCCCCAAAATCTCATCGGTGACGCGCCGCGCCTGAAGCAAATTGCGTTGAATCTGCTGTCTAATGCCATCAAATTCACCGATACGGGCAACATCAAAATCGAAATTCGTCGGCATGAAGACGCCGATTGGCAGCTTATCATTAGCGATAGTGGCATCGGCATTCCGCCACACATGCAAGAAACGGTCTTCGAGGAATTTCGGCAGGTCGATGGC
>CAZTLI010000071.1:0-4887 GCA_964614375.1 uncultured Anaerolineaceae bacterium | reverse complement strand
TCGCCGCCAATATCGTGGCACGGGGTTGGGGTTGGCAATTGTCCGCAAATTGACCACGATGATGAACGGGTCTATCCGCCTGCAAAGTCAACTGAACGAGGGCAGTACCTTCACCCTCACGTTCCCGATGTTGGAGATAAATGAAACACTCGACGCATCATCCAACGGTAAAGAAGGAATACGACAGTGAACGATCATGATACGCATAGAAAATCAACGCAAGAAATCCGCAAACTCATCAGTAAAGATGCCACATCGTGGACGGTCTTGATCGTCGATGATGAGCCAGACAATGTGGGTGTGGCGCAAAAAGTGCTGGAATTTCATGGTGCAACGATTTATACCGCCGCCAATGGCGAAGATGGACTGGTGGTGCTAGAAGAAGTCATGCCATCGTTCATTTTATTGGATTTATCTATGCCACAGATGGACGGTTGGGAGATGCTGCGGCGGATGCGCGCCGAACCCGAACTGCGCCTCATCCCGGTGATTGCGGTCACCGCCCATGCGATGCACGGCGATATGGAACGGGTGTTGGACGCGGGCTTTGATGCCTATATCGCCAAACCGTTCCGCATCAGCACGTTTCTCGACGAAATTCGGCAAGTTTTGGAACGGATTACCGTTTCCTCTAATCAATAGGAGTAGTGTCCTTCATTATGGGCAACACACAGTGGAGAATTGTCGTCGTCGAAGACACCTTTGACGATATGCAAATGGTTTCTAAAATCCTCAGATTTCATGGGGCTGAGGTCTTTGTCACCCGTAATGGGCAGGAGTGCCTGCGCCTGCTGCAACAGGTCATGCCGACGCTGGTGATTACCGACCTGTCCATGCCCGGTATGGATGGTTGGGAGATGCTGACGGCGATTCGCGCCAATCCCGTGACGGCCCATTTGCCCGTGGTCGCGGTCACCGCTTACGATTCGGTGGATTTAGCACAGGATGCCCGCAGCGCCGGGTTCGATGCCTATTTCCCCAAACCGCTGCATCCCCTGACGATTATGGAGCAGTTACAATCCCTCGTCGCCGGGTAACGCGCACAGGTGTCATCCTCACTTTTAGCAAATAACACTCGCTCTGGCGGGTGTTTTTATTTCCATACAGCCCTGTGCTGTCTGTTTTCGGTTGGCTATCTCCACCCGCATCCAAATCGTCTGTGCCATAAAAAGCTGTAAACGCTGCGTAGGCCGGGCGTAGGATAATGACGCCCTCTACCCCACGCCCGCACGTTGAATAATGTTCGTAATACAAGGCGTAATGTTTACTTTGGTTAAAATGCGATAGGATTGCGGCACATTAAACCGTACAAAATTATATGTTATCGGGCAAGTGGATTATGAACACGTTACGTTTTGGGCGTTTCTATTTAGCATTGCTGCTCATCGGATTTGTCATCTTCATCAGCTTTACACCGGGCGGCATCGCACATGCTGCCACATTCACCGCTGGCACAGCGGCGGAACTCATCACCGCCATCAACAATGCCAATCTCACCCCTGTCAGTGACACCATCATCCTCACGGCTAACATCACGCTGACGGGAGTCGATAACAATTTTAATGCGTTAGGGAATAATGGCCTGCCAGCGATTACGACGCCCATCATCATTTTGGGCGAGGGGTTCACCCTGCAACGGGCTGGCGGCGCGCCCCAATTTCGCATTTTGGAGGTGGTTGGTGGTGGATTCTTCGGCGATGGGACTTTGATGCTGGACAACATTACCCTCAGCGGCGGTGACATCGACGTGGGGACAGATTGTTTTCTATCGGTGGTTCAGTGTGGTGGCGCGATATTGAATTATTTTGGCGAGGTGACGATTACGAATTCGACCTTCACCAACAATACGGCTTTTGGTGGTGGTGGAATATACAACGCTGGTGGGACGCTCAACATCACCGACAGCCTGTTCATGAACAATACAGCGTCGTTTGGCGGGGTAATTTACAGTACCGGCGGACTCATCGGTGACCCGGCGACAGTGACGATTAATACCAGCACCTTTACAAATAATAGCGCTGTCTCTGGTGGTGGGGTGATTCTCAATCAAGCTGAATTGTTCGTCAATGACAGCAGTTTCGTGACCAATCAGGTCACGGGGCCATTCGCGTTTGGCAACGGCGGTGGCGCGATTTACAACACCACGCTAAATGGTCAGGCCGAGATTGTCAACAGCAGCTTCACGGGCAACTCGGCGCAGCGCGGCGGCGCAATCTCCAATTACAACGCATCGGATATGACCATCATCAACAGCGACATCACCAATAACTTCAACATTAACTTTGGCGCGGGTGGTGGCATCTGGAGCGATAACAATACGGGTCTCATTGTCCGCAACAGTCGCATTGACAATAATATGACAGATGCAACCATTTTGGGGCATGGCGGCGGTATCTACAGCGGGCAAAACAACGTGCTCATTCTGGAAAATTCCAGCGTGAGCAATAATAGCGCCGGGCGGGATGGCGGTGGCATCTACATGGATAGTATCAATACTGCCGTTGCGAGCACGATTAGCAACAGCGTGATTGATTTTAATACCGCAAGCGGTGATGGTGGTGGTATTTATAAAGAAGGCGATAGTCCAGTCACCATCAACGCCAGTTCGATTTCAAATAATACTGCTGCTGGCGCAAACGGCGGTGGAATCGCGGTAGACCTGTTCATCATACCGGGTGGCGGTGTCACCATTAATGACAGTGTGATTGCGAATAATCAGTTGACTACCGGTGACGGTGGTGGCATCTCGGTCGAAAATCAAGGCATTGTCACCATCAATCGCAGCTCCATTACCGGTAATTCGGTAACGGGTGTGGGCGGTGTGCAGGGTCTGGGCGGCGGGGTATTCGCCAATAATACCAACACGACTGTCACAATCACCAATACGACCATCAGTGGCAACTATGCCCAGAGCAACGGCGCTGGTGTCTATAGCAACAACGCCAGCATCATGACGCTGACTCATGTGACCATCACCGATAATGTTGCCGATTTGCAGGGCGGCGGAGCGATGCCCTTCATACCATTGGGTTTCACCAATAGTATCATCGCCAACAATACCGCCAATCACCCCGTCAACCCGCAGCAGCATAACTGTGGTGGATTGGCTCTCTTCTTTGTTGATAATGGCAATAACTTTACCAATGACAACGCCACCGGGATTTGTCCCGTCGGTTTTACGGTCAGCGGTGCGATTAACCTCGATGTGCTGGCGGACAACGGCGGCAATACACTCACACAGGCGCTGCTGCCGGGTAGTGTGGCGATTGGCGCGGCGGGCGCATGTGGTCTGGCGACTGACCAGCGTGGTGTGCCTCGCACAGCCCCTTGCGACAGCGGCGCTTATGAGAATACCGTTATTTTGCCCGTGGTGCGCTTCGTAACGGCGACCAGCACCATCGACGAAAATCCCGGCGGGCCAATCGGTGTGGACGTGATACTCGATAATACAGCGGGCACTCTGACCGCGGGCACGGTGCAGGTCTATCTCACCATCACGGGCACGGGGTCGGGCGCAAGCAACGATTATACCCAGGTGACCGGAATGCCGCTGACATTCGCTGTGCCTGCTCCCGGTACGACCACGACCCAGACCGTGACCTTCAATGTCATTCCCGATGGATTTATCGAAGCGGATGAGACGATTGTGCTGGACATCACGGATTTAGGCATCGTCGGCCCTGCCAATATTGACCCGGTGGGTATCACCCAGCACGTCATCACGATATTTGACTCGCCCATCGCAGAAATTGAGTTTACCACACCAGCCAGCAATCCCAATGAAGGCGATGGTACGGCGGTAGAAATCACACTCACCGTAACAGGGGGCACGCTGCCCAGCGGCGCCAGCGTCGATATTGCCTATGGCGGCACAGCGATAGGCGGCGGCACAGACTATGATGGCGCGACAACCTTCGTGATGAGCAATCCCGGCGGCTTCCCACCCGGTGTCTATACGTTCGATGTGCTGACATTGATAGACGATGCGCTCATTGAAGGCGATGAAACGGTCACACTCGCGCTCAGCAATCCCGGCGGCGGCATGATGCTTGGGACAAATATCAATCACACCGCGACCATTGTCGATAATGATACGATTACCGTCGATTTTGTAATGGCGACAGATACCATAGCGGAAAACGCGGGTAATCATGTGACACAGGTGCGCCTCGTGACCACCGTCAACGGTGTGACTCCGGGTGGCGGACAGCTTGCGCCCGGTGTAACCGTCAACTTCGACATTGCCCGTGTGGATGTGACGACGGCAGGCGCAGATTTCACCGGCGCGACCACCGCCACAGGCAGCTTCACAACAGGCGCGACAGATGGCGACACCTTCGACATTCTCACACCGATTTTTGACGACGCGATACAAGAGGGCAATGAAGACTATCGGCTCGATTTGACACTCGGCGCACTCGTCCCGCCCGGAATCGGCGTGACCCTGGGCGCGAACACACAGCAAACCGTGACGATTATTGACGACGATGTGCCGAATGTGCTCGTCACAGGCGCACCAACAGTCTCTGAAGCGGGTCCCACGTTTGACACATTCACGGTCGAACTCGCGACAGACCCGACAGCGACCGTGACGGTCGAACTCACTGTCACCGATGGACAAACCCTCATCGGGCGTCCCGGCGGCCCCTATGGAACCACGCTGATTCTGACATTCGAGCCATCAGCAGGCGCACCAATCGCCCCGGATACCTTCTGGAATGTGGCGCAGGTTGTGGAAGTGCTTGCGGTTGATGACGCGGCGATTGAGGGCACCCATACCGGGCAAATCAATATGACCGTTCTCGCGGGCAGCGGCGCTGAATACCTGGCACTGAATCCGCTGGCTGGGCGCACCGTCGTCATCACCGATAACGATGTGGTCACGCC
>CAZTLI010000070.1:0-16425 GCA_964614375.1 uncultured Anaerolineaceae bacterium | reverse complement strand
ATTCTCGGCCTGTTCAATGGCGACGGCTTCATCACCTTCATCGGCTTCGGACTGCTGCCGTATGCCGCGCTGTTGACATCCATCTTCACCAAACCCGTCATCCGTCGGGGTTGGGCATGGTTCGCAATTGAGGCCGACCTCGCGTGGGTCATCGCCAGTTGGATTATTCTGCTGACCAATGCCCTCAATATGAATAGCAACGGCAACTGGGCAGCACTCATCGTCGCAGAGGTGGTGTTGGGCTTTGCCATTTTGCAATATGTCGGCCTGCGGCGGATGCCGCGCAGCTAAGAGGGTAAGCGTATGTCGAAGCATGTCAAATATGGCATCCAGATTGTGGCTCCTGCCGATGCCACCGGACAGATGCAGACCATCTATCAACAGATGCGCCGTGAATTGGGCGCAACACCCGAACCGTTCTCGTTACACAGCCCATCGCCAGATGTATTTGCCGGGATATGGATGCTGCTGCGCGAAACACTCCTTGCCGGAAAGGTCGATCATGGGTTGAAGCAGGCCATCGCAGCCACTGTATCCGAAATCAATGTCTGCCTCTGGTGTGTGGATGCCCATTCCGCGATTTTGTATGCTGCAAAACGTGGCGACGCGGTTCATGCCATCACCACTGGCGAGGGATTGGACGGGCTAGACCGCACCACCCGGGCACATATCGAATGGGCACAGGCAACGCGCACACCCGATGCCGCCGTCCTCAGGCAGCCACCCTTTTCGATTGAAAATATGCCTGAAATCATCGGCACAGCACTGACATTTCATTTTCTCAATCGGATGGTGAATGCCGCCCTCAGCGAGACATTTTTACCGAATCAAACGTGGCTGCATACGCCATTCAAGCGAACGGTCGGCTGGATTGCGCGACGGATGGGGTTGGCATCGCCCGACCTTGTGCCCGGTGAGACACTGACCTATTTACCGGATGCGCCGCTGCCAGATGATATGGCATGGGCACAGTCTGCACCGGCAATTAGGGGTGCAATTGCCCGCTTCGCCGCTGTGATTGAGACAATAGCTGCCCGAATGCCGCCGGATGTGCGTCGTGTCGTGGAAAATCACATCCAGACATGGCAGGGGGAAGACCCCGGTCTCAGTCGTAAATGGGTCGAGGATGGCGTCGCGAATCTAGAGCAGAGTCACCGCACGATTGCCCGCCTCGCGCTTTTGGCTGCGCTTGCGCCGCATCAAATCGCACAGGATGTCATCAGCGACTTTCGCATTCAACACCCAGAAGACAATGCCCTCATTGATGTGCTGGCGTGGGGCAGTTTTTCCGCAGCAAGACGTGTGGGGACGTGGCTGGCTGTTCCAGCATTATCCCTGCAAACGGCCTGAGTTTCTCCTTACGCTATTTGGCACAGACCGTCATCACACGGTCTGTGCCTTTTCGCTTTATGCGCCTGTTGGACGCAGCGGGCCTTTGGCGGGCGGGATGAGGATACCGACTGCCCATTCATAACCATCAGGGTCGCGGACGAGGGTTTCGCGCCAACCATGCCCTTTATCTGCTGCACCCGCAATGACCGCTGCGCCATAGTCCCGCGCGCGTTTTTCGATGGCATCCGGGTCAATACCCAGCAGTCGCATTTGCGCGCCGATACCGCGCGTTTCACCCGCTTTGACCTGTGTGTGCCACGGGTGCGTGTCGTGGGTATGGTCGGCGTGCAGCATCACTTCTGCCGCACCCACCCGCAGCGCACCGAAGTCGATGTCGTAGTAATGGACTTCCGCCTCGAACACGGCTTGATAGAATTGTACCGAGCGTTCGACCTGTGCCACCAGCAAATTCAACGACAGCGCAGGCAGCAGCGCCCCATAGCGATAACCGGGCATCCACGGATCGCCCTTCCGCAATTTTGTACCCATTGACTATGCTCCACTGTTATACTGAAACAGACGCCCATTGTACTGCGGATACTGCGGTTTGAACCATAGAGGCGCGGGCTTGACCTCTTTTGTCGCGGTCAGGCACAGCGGCCTGACGCTACGGACGCATGGGTCGGCGTTCTGGCAGAATCCCCCTGCACACGGTTGAATCGTGCTGCTGACTGCTGAAATGCTATCTCACGCTGACCATGCTGCCGCTGGCTGTTTTATCGACGACGATATGCACCGGGAACGAATCGCGCAGTTCGTCGATGTGCGTAATGACCAGCACGAGGTCGAAATCGTCCTGAATGACATTAATCGCTTCGACCAGTCTATCGCGTCCATCGGCGTCCTGTGTGCCGAAGCCTTCGTCAATGAACAACGTCCGTAAATGCGCCCCGGCCCGACGCGCCAGCAGCTTCGATAACGCCACGCGAATCGCAAAATTGATGCGAAAGGCCTCGCCGCCGCTGTACAGTTCATAACCGCGCGTGCCCAATTCGTCGGCAATTTCGATGTCCAACGTTTCGGTCATGCCGCCGCTGACTTTTTCACGCTGGGTACTAAAACGCAGGTGCATCCGTCCGTCGGTCATACGGGTGAGCAAGTCGTTGGCAGTCACTTCAAGCTCAGGAATCGCCGACTCGATAATCATCGCCGGGACGCCATTTTTGCCAAAGGCATCGCGCAGTTCCGTATAAATTGCCTGTTCATATTGCATTTCTTTACGGCGGTCTTGCAGTTCGGACTTGCGTTTGCGCTGCTGGTCGAGCGCCTTGAGTTCCTGCTGTGACGTGACCACACGATTATAGGCGACCCGTTCGTTGGTGCGCTGACGATTGACCTCTTGCTGGCGTTTTTGCTGCTCCTGCACCAGCACCTCGAGTTGTGCGATTTCTTTCAGCAAAGTTTCGAGCGCGGCGGTGTCTTCTTCCAGTGCTTTGGCGATGCGGGTTTTACGCTGCTCGGCATTGTCCAATGCTTTTTCTGCATCGGGCAGCGATTCGAGCGCCACATCCAACCGGGATTTCTCGGTCTCGTAACCGCGATAGGTCGTCAATTGTTCGCGGGCGGCGTCGTGCGTCGTGCGATCATAACCGAGTTCGGCGCGCCGGGCTTCGAGGACGGTCAACTGGTCGCGGATGTCGCGGGCAAAATCGTCACTTTCGAGCGCGGTGGTAATTTCGGTCAATTCGGCATGGGCTTTGTGCAAACGCGATTCAGCATTGGCGGCGGCCTGTGCTTGAACCTGTAACGCCCCGGCCCGCTGCCGCAGCGCGGGCAGCGTTTTGAGCGTCACGTCCATTTTGCCCGATTGTTCACGATGGTCTTTGACCGCTTCGGCAATTTCCATCAACCGATTGTGATTCAGGCGATACTCTTCACGCTTTTGTTCACGTTCGGCGGTGAGTTCGGCGATAATTTTGGCGCGATGGTCTTCGTCCAGCGGTTGACCGCATAACGGACAGATGGGGTCGTCGGTGGCGTCCAGTTGTTCAATCCGCTTGCCGATATGTTGCCCCTCGGCAGTCAATGCCTTAAGGGTCGTTTCGAGGGAGGCGCGGGTCTCGCCCAATTCATTGAGCGCGTCTTGCAGACCGTTGCGCTGGCCTTCGATGACCTCTAACTGGGCGATTTCGCCATTGACTTCATCGAGGTCGGCGTCAAAATCCTGTTCCTGTGTGCGTTCGAGTTCGATGATGAGGGTTTCGCGCTCGCGTTTGTCCTGTTCGAGTTCGGCGCGGGCGGCATCCAACTGGCGTTGTAAATCGTGTATCGCTTCATCGACATCTTTCAAGGCCGTGAGCTTCTCGCCCAGTGATTGGTCTGCATCGCGCGCCGCTTGCAACGCGCCATACCCCTCTTCAATCTCGTCGCGCCGCGCGATGATGTCTTCGTAACCCGCGATCCGTTCGGTCTGACGTTTGCTGTCCTCTTCGGCGCTGGCGAAATCGCGTTCGTTCTCACGCAGTCGCCGTTGTTGCATCGCTTGCTGTTCCTGCGCGTGTTTGAGTTCTGCGGGGGCGTGTGCGACTTCTGCTAGTTCTGCCTCTGCCGCGGCGAGGGCGGTCTGGGCTTCGTTGTGGGCGGATTGGGCGTCGGACAGGTCTTGTTTAAGCTGAGGTTCTTTCGCTAAATCGGCGCTGATTTCGCGCAGACGAATGTCGATGACTTCCATTTCGGCATCGCGGGTGCGGATGTGTTTTTTGGCAGCGTCTTCATACTGCGCCCAGCGTTCCAGACCCAAAATGTCGGATAAAATGCGTTTGCGTTCGGCGGGGGTGCGTGTGGTGAAGGCGTCGGCCTTGCCCTGCTGCAAAAATGCCGAATGGATGAACGTCTCGAAATCCAGGCGCAGCAAGGTGTCGATTTTGTCCTGTGTCGCCCGCATCGCGGGTTCGGTGATGACGGTCATTTTGCCCTCGTCGGCCATCACGAACAATTCCAACGACCCGGTACGGCGGCGGGCGCGCCGGCGCAGCACACGATAAACCACCCCCTCCTGCTCAAAATCCAACTGGACATACATATCCTGCTGACCCAGATGCACAAGGTCGTCATCCCGTTTGGCGCGCGCCCGTCCCCATAGCGCCCACGTCATCGCATCCAACAGCGACGATTTGCCCGCGCCATTCGGCCCCGTCAAACACGCCAGATGCACCCCATCAAACCGGATCGGGTCGGGCGCGTGGTAGGGCAGAAAATTTTTCAGTTCCAGCCGTACAGGAATCATCGGCAATACTCACAGGTTGGTTATGCACAATCAAAATAGAACAAGTGTGAGTCTAGCCGTCGATAGCCGAATTGTCCAGCGAAGGGTATATAAAGGAGCAGCCACAAAAAAATCGGCACGGGCGTCAATCAACCCGTGCCGCTGAGACGGCGAAGGGCGGACTAGAATAACCCGCCGCAGCGCCGTTCCTGTTTAACGAAGTACCTATAGTATACCGCAATATGGCACAGCGTCAAAATGACAAAAGGCGAATCACACCATGACATTGCGCCTATACGGTCAAGACACCCACCGCCAACACGATCCACCCCGCGATGAAGGCCAATCCGCCAATCGGTGTAATCGCGCCTAATTTACGATTGCCCGTATACACCAGCGCGTACAGACTGCCGCTGAACAGCACGATTCCCACTACAAACAGCCATCCAGCAAGCGCGAGCAGACCGCTGGTTGTCATGGATTGTGCCCATGCGACCGCCAGCAGTCCCGGCACATGATACATCTGATAGCTGACGGCGGTGCGATAATTGTCGCCCATACGCGCTTCGGCCTCAAAACGGGCGCGCAGGGCATGAGCGCCAAATGCACCCAACGCCACACCCAATCCACCGAAGGCCGCCGCCAGCACAATAAATGTCGTATCCATATGTCACCTTTTCGGTAATTTGCGTTCCGAGTCTACTGCGCTATGCTATACGAAGCAATGACCATGATTGGGGTTAAGCTTGCTATAATATAAGCGGATTTCATCAGGGCGAGAAACGTGAGCGGGGGCAGCGGCACATGACCACCATTGTCGGCAAGAATATCGCGGGATGTGTCATCACAGACCTGATTGGCGCGAGTGTCAACAGCAGTGTCTATCGGGCGCGCCATGTGAAAACGGGCAAGCGCCTTGCGATCCGCATCACGGCCCCGATTCCCGACCCCGATGTTCGCAAACAATTTGAAGCCGAATTACGCGCCATTCAACAACTCGACCATCCCGCACTGGTTCGGGTGCTGACCTATGACACCTTCCAGAAGGACGCCTTTTACATCACCATGCCGATATTGACCGGTGGCACACTTCAATTGCGCTTGAAAAAACAGGCCGCAGGTGAACTGACGCTGCCATCATTGGGCGAACTGGCCGATTTTGTTGAGCGTATCAGCGCCGCGCTCGATTATATCCATCAGCACAATATGGTGCATTGCCAGCTTGAGCCGCGGAATGTGCTCATGGACAAATCGGGCAAGGTCTTTTTAGCCGATACTGGCTTCGCCCGCCTATATAAAATCGCCTTTGAACTATCCACAACCGGCGCAGTCGTCACCAGTCCCTATTCCGCGCCCGAACAGTGGCATGGCGAGAAACCCGTCCCGGCGACGGATGTCTATTCACTCGGCATCCTCGCCTATCACCTGCTGGTCGGCAATCCACCATTTGAGACAGACAACCTGTTCAAATTGATGGAAATGCACCTGCATGATATGTTTTTGCCGCCACATTACATCCGCAGCGAACTGCCTACCGCGCTCTATCAACCGTTTATCCGCGCGCTGGCAAAAGACCCGGAAGACCGTTATGAGACAGCTACCGAGTTTGCGATGATGTTCCGCCGCGCAATCGCCGAACACGAAGGCGAACCCACTGGATTTTTCACCAGGCCACTGGACCCAGGTAAAACGGAACCAGAACAATAGACCCTATCCAACGCCATAAAACAGGCGGAAAATAGTGCTTGTGATGAATGGTAGGAGTGTTGCCCATGCAAATTATCCGTTTGCTCATGCTGGTTTTGGTCGGGTTGGGACTCTACAAAATGACCCAACGGCGTTATCCCCCTCACGCCGAAAAACATCCAGAGTCATCCGATTTAGAGGGGATTGCGCCCGATTTGCATCATCCAAATTGGCGGGCAAGATTGGCGGCGGTGCAGGCTCTGCGTGATTCCCGTGATGAATCAGCAATTTCCGATTTGCTCGAAGCGCTCAGTGACGAAGACAATGACGTTCGTGTGACCGCCCGCACAGCGCTGGAAGCCATCGGCAAGGCAGCTATAGATGGGTTACTGGATGTGCTGCGTGAAGGGCGTCTGGAAGCGCGAGTCGAAGCGGCACAGGCGCTGGGCACAATTGGCGACCCGGCGGCGGTGGACGGTCTCAGCGCGGCATTGGACGACGAAAGCGAATGGGTGCGTGTACCCGCGGCGGACTCGCTGCGGCAAATCGGCACACGCGACGCGCTGTCCGCAATCGAACAGCACGCCCATTAGCCCACCGGCTCATCGCCCTCAATTGCCAGCTCCCCATACAACAGCGACAGCCCAAAATGCGCGGTGAGGATTTGCGCCGCTTTGCGATGATTGCCCTGTCCCAGACTCAAGCTGACGAGATCGGTTTCGGGGAAGCTGGCGCTGTCTGTCGTATCGAGGAAGCCATAAATTTTCCAACTAATTTCGCGGCAGTCCATAAAGCGCAGGCAAAACGCCGTCGGTTTACCGGGCGCGGCGGGCACATACCAGCCTTGCAGCACGAGGTCTTTACCCCACATCACATGCTGCATCCCCGTTAAGCGAAAGCTGCCAAAGGGATGCTGCGCCAGCGCGTCACTGATTTTTAATTTGTCCATCAAAAAGTTGACCAGTTGTGTGTCGATGCTCATGTATCACAAATCATCTATTGTAGCGCGGCGACAAATGCCTGTACATCGGGGAAGCGGTCATCGGCTCTTTTTGCCGTGTTTTCATGATGGCCTCAGCAATTGACTCAGGCATGTCGGGTTCTGATCGGGCGCGGGCTGGTCGCTATTCGCCACTCTCGCAATAGGGCGGGATGCGGTAGCGTTCGCGTTCGTCGCAGGTGAATTCGCGGATGTAACGATTCTCGCGCGCCCACGTCTCCAAATCTTGCAGCGAAAAATCCAGGCGCCATAAGCGCATCGTCCGGTCACCCGCGCCCGACAGCACCATCGTCCGGTCTGGACTGAAGGCGACACTGCGGACGCCGACATCATGGCCTTCATAGCGGCGCAGTTCTGTACCGGTCGCCGTATCCCACACGCGCACAGTGTTATCGCCCGATCCGGTGAGGATGAACGCGCCATCGGGACTGAAGGCCGCGCTGTAGACCGGGCCACTGTGCCCGCTGAAACGCCGGATTTCTTCGCCTGTGTCGATGTCCCACAGAATTGCCACGCCTTCTGAACCCGACGACAGCGCCTGGGTGCCATCGGGACTAAACGTCACTTCCCATAACCAGTTGGTATGTCCGGTGAAGAGGCGAATCTGCTCACCCGTGCTCGCGTCCCAGAGGCGCACGGTTTCATCCGCGCCGCCGGATAGAATCAGCGAATCGTCAGGGCTGAAGGCTACACCGCGCACCCAACCGACATGGCCTTGTAAACGTCCGATTTCTTCGCCAAAGGTCGCTGAGTCGGGGTCTACGTCCCAGATGATGACGAAACCATCGTTGGAAGCGGACGCCAGCCGCCGTCCATCATGGCTGAAATCCAGCGCGCGAATCGTATCGCTATGACCGATGGTGATTACATCAGTAGACCCGGTAGTCGCGCTGGCGCTGGTCGTGTCTGTCCCCAATACGACGATTGGCATTCCGGTTTCCACATCCCAGACGCGCACCGTCTCATCGTTGCCGCCAGACGCCACCCGTCCGCCATCGGGACTGAAGACCACCGCCCGCACCCAACCCGTGTGTCCCTCGAACTGCCGAATCTCTGTGCCCGTTTCGACATCCCACAAAATCACCCGTCCATCTGCCGAGCCGGAAATGGCCTGCTGCCCACCCGGACTGAAATCGACACTAAAAATCGCATCGGTATGTTCGGCAAAACGCCGCACTTCGGCGCCTGTCGCAATGTCCCATAACCGCAGGATGCCATCGTCCGCGCCGGAAATCGCTGTGCGTCCATCGGGCGCGAATTGCACCGTGCGAACACTGGTGACATTGCCCGGAAAACGCCGTAAAATATCGCCCGTCTGCACATCCCACAAAATGATAACACTGTCTTGCGAACCGGAGAGAATGCTGCGTCCATCGGGATTAAAGCTCACGGTATACACGCGGTCAGCATGACCAATAAAATCGTGTACGCGCTCGCCATCCGCAGTCCACAGAATGAGTGTGCCGTCCGCCGATGCCGAGACAAAATAAGCGCCATCGGGCGAAAATTCGACCCAATGCACCGATTCGCGGTGTCCGCCGCGCTGGGGAATGATGCGGAAGCGTTGTTCGCCCGTGTCCAGCTGCCAGCCGATGAGGTTGCGGTCAGCCGACCCGGTGACGAAACTGAGACCGTCGGGATTAAAACTCACCGCGCGCACCCAATCAAAATGCCCGCGCAGCCGCCGCACAATGTCACCCGTATTCATATCCCACACAATGACGGTGTTGTCGCTGCCGCCAGAGACGATGGTTTGTCCATCGGGGCTGATGTCGAACGCGAGGACAGCGCCGCCGTGCCCTTCATACTGGCGCACGATTTCGCCCGTTTCTACATCCCATAGAATCAGCGTCTGGTCATCGGATGAAGACAGGAGCTGACGGTCGTCCGCGGTGAACATCGCCTGCCGAATCCAAGCGCCGTGCCCTTCAAAGCGGCGAATCTCCGTCCCATAGGTGGGCGATAAAATATTCACATCCCACAAAATCAACGTGCCGTTGTCTGCGCCCGAAACGGCAAACCGACCATCATGGCTGAATGCCGTCGTATAAATCGCGGCATTGTGCCCGGTCAAAATGCGCCGGGTGCCCGGTGCATAGGCCGCTTCGGAGAGCGCGCGAATGGCCTGGGGCGGCGGGTCGGGGATGTTATTGGCTTCCAGCGCCAGTATCAGCGCCAATTCACTGTTATTGTCACGCAGGGCGATTTGCACACTCGCCGACAGCGCCAGACTATGCGACTCGGCGGCTTGACGGTCTGCAATCATGGCTGAACGTTCGGCATTGTCGCGTTGAGTCTGGGCATTCTGGCTGGCGTTAATCGCCAATACCGTCAATATCGACGCGCCCACGGTCGCCACCAGCAGCACAATGACCAGCGCGCGCAAGATATTGCGCGAACGCCGTTCGAGGGCCTGTTCATTGGCCTGACGCGCGGCTTCGGCGGCTTCGGCCTGTGCGCGGGCGGCGAGACTGGCTTCTAAATAGCGCGATTCATCGCCGGTGAGTACCAGCGCCGTATTACGGGCGAACACCTCAAATTGGTACAACCGCTCGCCTGTCGCGAGAAAGCTGGGGTCGCTGCCTGCGTGCCGCCATTCACCCGCCGCCGCTGCCAGACGCCGCTGCATCCGCAAATCATCCCGACTGGCATTCAACCACTGCCGCAGACGCACCCAGCGGATGATAAGGGCTTCATGGGCGACTTCGACAGTCGGCGCGCGGGTCGTATCGTCAATGTCGAACGTCAGCAGACGAAAATGCCCAAAACGATCAAGGACGTGGCGCATCGTCTCGCGGTCACCGATTGCCAGCAGTTCTGTCCGCAGCACACGCCGCCGGGTGTCTTCTGTGCCTTCACCGGGCGTCACCAGGCGCAGGAACATCTGACGCGCGACTTCTTGCCCATCTTCATCCAGAGACGCATAGAGTTCGTCGGCGCGCCGGGCTAACGCGCCCTGTACGCCGCCGCTTTCCGTATAGGCTTTGCGGGTGAGGACGTTGCCCCGCCGTCGTTCATACAATTCGGTCAGGGCATATTCCAGCAGCGGCAGTGTGCCCGGTTGATTGCTCACATCCTGCACAATCATCTCGACCAAACCCGGTTCGAGCAGCAAACCAATAGGGCCAGCAGGGCCAGCGATGGTTTGCGCCATTTCTGTGTCGGTGAGTGGCAGGACGAGTTCCGTGCGGCGCTGCATCAATTCGCCAAAAACCGGATATTGCAGCGGACGGTCATAAAAATCGGCGCGCAGGGTCACCACAACCCGCAAGCGACTATCGGGCGCGGTGGTGGCGCTTTGTAACATTCGCAGGAACTGCTGCTGTATGGCGGTGTCTTTGACCTGTGTGAAAATTTCTTCAAACTGGTCGATGAACAGAAAGGCTTCGGTTTGCTGGTCATCGGGCAAGATGCGATTGATGACTCGTGCCAGCCCGCCATCCTCATCACTCAATTGGCTGAGAACCGTCGCGGGTGGATTAATGGCGATTCGCAGCAGCGCCGCTTCCAATTCTTCAAACGGGTAACGCCCCGGCATCATTTCGATCACGAACCAATTTTCAGAACCGGGCAGCGCGCCCCGACGAATTTCTGGCAGTATCCCGGCGCGCACCACGCTCGATTTACCACTGCCGCTGGGGCCAACCACTGCCAAAAAACGCGCATCGGCGACATCTTCATTCAGGCGGTCTAGTATCTGCTTGATGAGCTTGTCGCGTCCAAAAAAATCGTCGGAATCGGCTTCATCAAAGGCGCGCAATCCTTTATAGGGATTGGCAGAATCGGGCAGCGCATATTCGGTATCGGCATCTTCGGGCGTTTCGTAATAGGTGACGGCGTTGACATCCTGCGTGCCGAACGAATCGGGCAGACCCTGTATCAGCCGGTAGACGTGCTGCAAATCGCGCATCAAATCGCCAATACTGTTGTAGCGGTCATCGGGGTCTTTGGCGGTGGCGCGCTGGATGATGGGGTCGAGTTCGGGCGGCAAGTCAGGCCGTTTGCTGGATAGCGGCGGCAGGCGTTCGGTCAAGTGCTTATACAACAGCGAGGTCGCGACCACCCCCTTAAAAGGATGTTCACCCGTCAGCAGTTCATACAGCATGATGCCCAGACTATAAATGTCCGACCGGTGCGAAACGGGGTCGTTCTGGATTTGTTCGGGCGAAATATAGGCCGGTGACCCGGTGAAGGTGCTTTCGACATCCATATTTTTGTCGCCGAGCAGTTTGGCGATACCAAAATCGGCGAGATAGGCGTTGTTGTCTTCATCCAGCAGGATGTTATCGGGTTTTAAATCGCGATGGACGACTCCGCGCCGGTGCGCCATCGCCAGCGCCGAACCAATTTGGTCCAGCATCGTCATCAAAAAGGCGAGGTCTACCGTCCCACTCAACAGCTTATCGCGCAGGCTGCCGCCACGCAGATAGCGCATGACCAGATACGCGCCTTCGGGGTCACGCCAGAAGTCGTACAGGGTGACGATATGAAAATGCTCTAAACGGGCGACCAGTTGGGCTTCGGCCTCAAAGCGGCGGATGAAGTCCGGGCGATTGGCAAAGGCGGGCAGGATGATTTTGATGGCGACTTCGCGATTCACGCCTTCTTGAAAGGCACGATACACCGCGCCGAATCCGCCCAGCCCGATTTGTTCGCGCAGTTCATAGCCGCGTATCCGCTGTCCGGTGAGGTTGTCCATTCCCGTTTTCCCGACCTGCCTCCAATCGCCCTACAGTATAGCGAGTCGTCCTGCAAAAAACGATTCACTGATGGTTCAGATTGCAGACAGGGGGACACTGGCACGTTATACTCTACCCATTGTGGGACAGTCTGGGAGATGTTGGGTCATGCAGCAAATTAGTGATAATGTTTATGGCATTTTGACGAAGCTGTCGTACCTCAACTATTATGTCATCATCAACGGCGATGCAGTCACGGTCATTGATGTGGGCGTGAGTAAAGGCGATGCCGCGCGGGTCGAAAAGGAATTGACCGCACACGGTTATACGCTCGATCAAGTGAAGCACATCCTCATTACACACAATCATCCCGATCACGTCGGTGGATTAGCTGTATTACAAGCCAGAACCAACGCGACTCTCTGCGTCCATCGTCTGGATGCGCCACAGGTGCGCGGTGAGGAAAATCAGCGGGTCGCCCATCTGGAGGAATTGGGATTTTTCACGCGCATGATGGCAAAACAGATGATGAAAGCCCCGTTGCCGCCGCCGGCGCGCGTCGATAAAGAATTACAGGACGACGATAAGCTGGATGATGTGCTGCCCGGTTTAACCGTGGTGCATCTGCCGGGGCACTCCTATGGGCAGGTCGGTTACTGGCTGCCGGAAAAACGTTTGCTCATCGGCGGCGATGTCATGATGCGGATGCCCTGGGGACTGCGAATGCCTTTACGTGCGCCATCACCCGATTGGAACGCCGCCAAACGCTCCATCAAGAGAGTGGCGGACATGGATGTGGACATCCTGTGTCTGGGGCATGGTCAACCGTATCTCGGCGGCGCGGTGGCGCACATCCGCAAATTTGCCGACACAATCACGATTTAGAGACCAAACTATTTTCATAAGGAGATTTATGGTGATGGATTATCGACTCAATGACGCTATCCCGGTATTGGAACGCACACCATCGACCCTGCGCGCCCTGCTGCATGGCCTGCCCGACGTATGGATTACCCGGAACGAAGGCGGCGACTCGTGGAGTCCCTATGATGTGGTGGGGCACATGGCCTATCTCGAAAAAACCGACTGGATGGGTCGCGCCCGTATCATCCTCGAACAGGGCACGTCACGCCCATTCGACCCCGTAGACCGATTCGCGATGTTTGAAGCGTCGAAAGGCAAATCGCTGGCGCAGTTGCTCGATGAATTTGAAGCCGAACGATTTACCAATATTCAATCCCTTCGGGCACTCAATCTCGGTGATGACGATTTGCAGCGTGAAGGCCGGCATCCGACATTAGGGGAAGTGCATCTAAATCAACTGTTGGCGGCGTGGGTCGTGCATGACCTCAATCACATCCACCAGATTGCCCAAACCATGTCCCGCCAGTATCGTGAAGCCGTCGGCCCCTGGCGGCAATATCTCGATATTCTGGATAGTTAGGGATTAGCTGGTCAGCAAAAGTGCCGCAGCAGGTTAAAACCAGCGCTGCTACAAAAAAGCCAAGCCTGCTAAAGCGGCTGCAACATCGCCTTCGGTGCGCTTACCCACTTTGTATAGCCTCACGGTTTGAACCTGAGGCGGTAAGGCTTAGTCGCACTAAATGGACTACATTTGGCAAACAGCCAGCGGCTAGCTATCACACCTGACCCGATAAATCTGCACGGTCAACCCGCCGACATCAAACGACGCGCACATCATAAAACCCTCGCGCGCCATATACGCCTGTAATCCCGGCGGGATGACCATCCGCCCTTCGGAGACAATCACCGTTGGCGCAGCAGCCGCCCACACCTGCACCGGGTCCGCGAGTCCGCGTGTACGCTGGACATTGAGTTCCGCCGCCAGGCTGAAAAAGTCGCCCCGATGCGGAAATGTCCACAGCAGTTCGTGCGTGCCGACCAGTATATCATCAGCGGCAATATAGGGACGCACGGCCTCGCCCAATGTGCGATTAATGGGTTGGGGTAAACGCCCGCTTCGCAGGGTTATGCCGACACGATCCCACGCGATGAAGCTGCCGACCATCTGCCCGACCAGCGCAACCAGGATGACAGCCGTTATCCAGACGCTGCGCCGATTTTTGCTGGATGTGACCACACCGCCGACGCCATCGACCAGCAGCGCCGCCACCGGAATCGGATACAAACCCTGATACAGCGTGCGATAACCCCAGCTATCCAATATGAGCGCGCTTACGACCACACACAACCAGATACCGAGCACCAGCTTATCGGCACTGCTGCGTCGCCACAGCAAATAGGCAAAGCCCGCGCCAATCAAGCCCATTTCCAGCAGCGAAGGCCAATCGACGAAATACAGGGAGCGTTCAGTGTCGAAGTGCCCGCCCGTCAGCGCGCGGATGTACGCCTCAAAGCCCACCGGCAGCACATTGAACACGAGATGCAGTCCTGTGCCGATGCCAGCGCCGATGACGAAGGCGACTAATGGACGGGTATCGGTCAGGCGTTTGTGTCGATAACTGTTGAGGGCGTATTCCGCCCCATAAAACAGTGTGAATCCCGCCGCGAAGACGATTCCCGCCGCGTGCAATTGCAGCGAGAGCGTCGCCAGCAGCCCGACGAGAAAATCAGCAATCCATCGGCGTGAGTGTGCCCCCCGCGCGCGGACGACGAGATAGGTCAACAGGGCCAGGGCAAAGGGCAGTTGATGGTCAGGCCGATAATCCATCACCGGAAAATAGGCCATACTCAAAAAGCCAACGGCAACGGCTATCCACGCCGCCGCCCGTCCATAGAGCCAGCGTGTCACTATGCCTATCATGACAAACGCCAGCAGATAGGCCGCCGCATTCCACAAACGTCCCACGCGCACATCAAAGGCGACATTTTCCAGTAACCAACCATAGCCCGCCACGCTCCAACCCAATCCGGGCTTAATCGTCACCGGGACATCGTGCCACGTCCGCGAATAGAGACCAGCGGCGACATAGGGCGATGTGGCGTAATCGGCCCAGTGCGCTTCATCGGGGCTGTAGGGCAGTCCGGTCAATATCGTGATGACGATGGGCAGCGCGAGGATGACCATGCCTGTGATAATCCAGCCCGATAGTCGTACTGTTACCAATCCATCGGGCAGACTGTAGACCAGCACAGCAGCGGCGACGATGGCGTTCAACGCCAGATAGTGGTGAATCTGCGGCTCGAAGGGCGTGAACCAGATCACGAAGGCAAATGCTGCTATTAGCATCATCAAGCCGATAGTCAAGTGACGCGGCAAATGGGCCAGCGCAGTCATCACGCGGGCACGGACGACAAACGCAGCCAACCACACGAGTCCAATAACCACACTCAGGCCGAGCGCCAGCGCATACCCCGTGCTGTAGCGCCCGAAAATTTGTCCCCCGCTGCTGACATGCCCCCACAACGGAATCGCGCACAATACCTGCACGGCGAGTCCGGCGGCGAACAGCACAAGCGGATTATGGGTTTTGGATGTTGGCGTGGATGCGGTCATGCGGGCAATCAGGCGTCGTGGACGGTGGTGGGTTGAAGGGCAGCGGCAGGCGCTTCCCGGCGTGCGCGGACTTTATCCCACAGCGTCACCAGTGGCACCGCGGCAAATATCCAGAAACACACTGCTGTCGGGAAGATATAACGCGGCTCAACAATCAGCACGACATGAATCAGCGTGGTATAGGCGAGGAAGCCGACCAGCGGCAGGGTGAAGCGCCACTGTTTGCGCGCCAGCCACAGGCCAATCAGCCCGAAAATCAGGCCGACATAGTGAAATAGATAAATCGCCAGCTTGGGCCAGAAGCCTTCGCCCTGTGTGACCGCGATGAGACCAGCGACAGTCCGGTCAGCGCGCGCCCACGTCACCAGCATATCGCGCAGCGGGTCGCCCCCCAATGGGACTGTGCCATGCGGTTGCAGGTAGGCATTCGCCAGTTCGCTCACCCGGCGGCGGATGAAGCCAGATAGGTCGCTGCTGATGGTGGCGCTGATTTGCTCGGTATAGCGTTCGTCGGGGATTTGATAACCACAGTCGATTGCACAATCGGGGTCGAGTTCATCGGGTTGAATCAATATGGCATCATTTTCCTGTGGCGAACCGTCCTCTGCGACTGCGCCACGCCAGACCGCCGGCAAAAATTGGTCGCTGGCGATGACGAAGCGATTCCATTGTGTGAGATTGTACACCGTCCAGGTGGAGACGACGGCGCTGTAGCCGACGATGAGCAATAATCCACGTTTCGCCCAAAGTCGCCAGTCGCGCCGTCCACCCAATAGCAGGAAATAAATCAACAAGCCCGCCGGGAACAGCAGCAGCACCGCCCGCGTCAATGTCGCCAGTCCAAAGGCGATGGCGGATAGGATGACCGCCTGTGTGATGCTCAAGCGGCTGGTATCGGATTGCGGGGCGATGAAATCGACTACTAACCACAAACCCAGGGTCAGACAGAAAATATACAGCGACTCGGTGGCGATATTGCCCGCCT
>CAZTLI010000069.1:0-16494 GCA_964614375.1 uncultured Anaerolineaceae bacterium | reverse complement strand
TGAACTGAATAATTCAGGTAATGGTTACTATGAATCCGGCAGCTACGAAACCGCCATTAACACGTATCGCTCGGCACAGGTCACCAGTCCTGATGACCCGGCGGCTTATATTAACAGCGCCAGCGCGCTCGCTGCCTCCGGCGATTTAGACGGCGCAGCAGCGGCACTCGAATACATCATCGGCACGGGTGACCCAACCTACCGCGCCCATGCCTATTACAATCTGGGCAATATCTACTTTCAGATGGGGCGCTATATCGAAGCCGTAACAGCCTATCGTGAAGTGCTGCTGATGAATCCCGACGACGAAGACGCCCGCTACAATATGGAACTCGCCCTGGGATATATTCGCCTGCCAACGCCAACGGCGATTGAACAGCAAACTGAACCCGATAATGCACAGGCTGATACTTCTGCCACACCGACGAACAATCCCGGTGGCTTCGATGGCCCCACACCCACCCCACCGCCGCAGGACGCGCCGCCAGATTTATCCGCGACACCAACGGTCTTTGGCAATACAGATGATGGGCGCATCGGCGAGGGGACGCCCCTGCCACAAGAGGGAGGCGATATGACCGTGAGCGAGGCCGAGCGTGTGCTTGATTCTGTTGAGCAATCTCCACGCACCTTGCGCGAATATCTGCAAGACATCGCCACCCCCCAACCACCCGCCGGACAGGATTGGTGATGATGACACGCTGGCTCATGCTCGGTTTGCTGATACTGCTGGGCGGTGTTGTGGCAACCGCTCAAGACGATGTGCCTCTGTTTTCATCAGAAGAAGATTTCTATGTTGATGCCGCTGTCAGCAGTACAAGCCCCTATGCAGGCGAGGCTATAACCTATACATTTCGCTTCTTTGATGGTTCATCACGACGGGCTATTGAGACATTGCCGGAATTTGAAGGCTTCTGGCATGGGACAACGACAACCCATAGCCGGGCAGAGATTATCGGTGAACGTCAATATATCCTGACGACTGTCGAAATCGTGCTCTATCCCTTAGAGGCAGGTGACATCCCCATCGAACCTACTACTGTCCTCATCACTGATGAACCGGGACAACCGCCGCAGCGATTGCAAACGTTTGGCTTCGTCATCAATGTGCGGTCACTGCCGGAAAATCCACCCATTGGTTTTGATGGTGCAGTTGGGCAGTTTGATATAGCTGTGTTCCTGACGCCTGACACACTCACAGCAGGCGAACCCGACACATATCAGATGAGAATTCTCGGTTCGGGCAATCTTGAACAGCTTCTCCCACCTACACCGCCTGTACCCGATGATTGGCACATTATCGAGCAGCCTGCTACCACACAACAAACCTCAGTCGTTTCTGAACGTATTTTCGAATGGGTCGTCATACCAAGTCAAGCGGGCGCACAAACGGTACGCGCACTGGTGTTCAGTTTTTTCGACCCCCGCACAGGTACATATCGTTCAGTCGCAAGCGACCCTATCATCGTCGAAGTTTTGCCTAATCCAAATCCCGGCGAACTCCTGCCAATCGAAAACACAGCGTCATCAGCACCGGCCATACGCACCGAACTGAGACCTATTTCGAGTGTAGACAACGAAAGTCGTAACTTGTCAGCGGCTTTCTGGTTGCTATGGCTTATCACACCCGCAATTGCTTTAATTGCCTGGCGCACGCAAGTACGCGCGGCACGACGCACACAACAACAAGCCCTCGTCCGCCAATCGCAAGCCCTCCGCACAGCCCAAACACGGCTACAAGTGGCAATAAAACAGCGTGAGACCGATGCAACCTACAAATCCATTGAAGAAGCGGTCGTTGGCTACTGCACCGATAGACTTAACATATCCGATGTACATATCACGCAGATTCAACCTTATCTGGCACAACAGGGCATCTCAAACGCCCTTAGCGCAAAACTCCAGATGTGTATTGATCAAATTGAAATGGGACGTTATGCCCCTGTGCAGACAATAGACACCACAATACTCATAAAACAAACTGCCGACATTCTCGCGGCTATCGACAAAGCGTGGAATACACAATGAAACGACTATGGATCGTGCTGTTCTTGTGCAGCATGTGCGTCTCTATCACCACAGCGCAAACCGGGACCGAAGCGCTGCAACAAGCCGAAATCGCCTATAACGACGGAGACTATCAGCAGGCAATTACACTCTACGAAACCGTAATCGCAAATGGGGCACATAACAGCGAAATTTACTTCAATCTTGGCAATGCCTACTATCTGGCAGATGACCTGGGTCGAGCACTGCTTAACTATCGTCGTGCTCATGTACTTAATCCACGCAACTCCGACATTGATTTCAATTTGACCCGTGTGCGGGGCCAACGCATAGATATTCAGGGCGATGAAACCGCCGTTTTCGACACACTCGCGGCGCTCACCTCCGGCACACTCACAGTGGCAGAACTCGGTTGGATTGCGCTGGGGATATGGTCCGGGGGATTCATATTACTGGCACTCTACATCCGGCGTATCCAGTGGCACGAAACGCTGCGTGTGCCCCTGATTATCATCGGTACGTTGGTCATTATGAGTGTGATATTGCTATCCAGCAGATTGTATGTGGAGCATTCTCGACCCGCAGCGGTGATCGTCGCGCCCGCTGTGCTGGTTCGGAGTGGTCCCGGAGAAAATTATTTGCAGCATTTCCAGATTCACGCAGCAGCAGAGATTCGCATCCTCGAAATACGCGATGGATGGATACGATTTACATTGCCCGATGGTCGCCAGGGGTGGATTCCACAGGCCAGCGCTGAGGAGGTATAACAAAGGCGCATCCGGTTAGATACGCCTCTTCGCATTCCATCACATAAGCGGATTACTTCAGCAAACCGGGAATTTCCTCTGGATTGGCAGCCACACGCACACCCGCAGCCTTAAGCGCATCAATCTTCTCCTGCGCTGTACCTTCGCCACCGGCGACAATGGCGCCAGCATGACCCATCCGTTTGCCGGGAGGGGCAGTTTGTCCGGCAATGAATGCCGCGACAGGCTTCGTCATGTGCTTTTTGATATAGTCCGCCGCTTCAATTTCCGCCGTCCCGCCGATTTCGCCCAGGATAGCGACTTTCTCTGTTTCGGGGTCATTCTCAAACATTTCCAGCACATCGACAAAACTCGTGCCAATGATAGGGTCACCACCGATACCGATACAGGTGGATTGTCCCATACCGGCCTCCGTTAACGCATAGACCACCTCATACGTCAAAGTTCCGCTTTTGGAAACAACGCCCACATTACCCCGTTTGGCAATATATCCGGGCATAAAACCCACTTTGCCAACCTCTGGCGTGAGCAACCCGGGACAGTTCGGCCCAACGAGACGGCTGTTCGTTCCCTTGATGTATTGATAGACCTTCATCATATCAAAGACGGGAATATGCTCCGTCAGGCAAACGATCAACTCGATACCAGCATCAATTGACTCGAAGATGGCATCAGCCGCAAACGGTGCAGGCACGATAATCATATTAAGATTCGCGCCGGTGGATTCAACTGCTTTTTGTACCGTATCAAAGATTGGCTTGCCCTCAAACCATTCACCACCCTTGCCGGGAGAGACACCGCCAACGATGTTCGTGCCATAGTCCAACATCAACTTCGAATGAAAACTGCCCTGTCGCCCGGTAATACCCTGCACAATCACGCGCGAGTCTTCAGTCAATAAAATCGCCATAATTATTCTGCTCCTTTTGCAGCTTCAACGGCCTTTTGTGCGGCTTCCGTCAGCGTGGCAGCGCCAATCAAATTGGGAATGCCAGAATTCTGAATGATTTCACGGCCTTCTTTGGCATTCGTCCCCTGTAAGCGTACCACCATCGGCACATTCGGCTTGACTTCGTTGTATGCAACGAGAATACCCTTGGCGACATCATCACAGCGCGTAATGCCGCCAAAAATGTTAAATAAGACGGCTTTGACATTCGCGTCAGACAGGATGATCCGCATCGCCGCTGCGACAGTCTCCGGGTCTGCCCCGCCACCAATATCGAGGAAGTTGGCAGGGCCATATTCCTCGCCGCCATAAAGTTTCGTCATATCCATTGTGGTCATGGCCAAGCCCGCGCCATTGACCATACAACCAATTTTACCGTCCAGTTTGACATAGCTGATGCCCGCTTCGCGCGCCTGTGTCTCTTCTTCGGGTTCAGCAGTGGTATCGCGCAAGGCTGCGAGGTCTTTCTGGCGATAGAGCGCATTGTCATCAATCACCATTTTGCCATCCAGTGCCAACAATTCATTGTCTGATGTAATAACCAGCGGATTGATTTCAGCGAGTTCGGCATCGCTATGGGCATAACATTCAAATAATGCCTGTGCAATCTGGGCAAATGCTTTCCAGTGTTCGCGAGGGAGATTGATACCGCTGGCTAGCACCCGCGTCTGATAATCGTGCAGACCAAGCGCGGGATTGATGTGTTCTTTAATGAGCGCATCTGGATTCTCCTTGGCGACGATCTCGATTTCGACCCCCCCCTCAGACGACGCCATGATGACGGGCATCCCTGCGCGACGATCATTGGTAATGCCCAGATAAATCTCTTTCTCAATGCCAGATGCAGGGTCAATTAACACTTGATGGACGGTCAACCCTTTAATATCCATACCAAGGATTTCGCTGGCACGTTCGCGCGCTTCATCCGGTGTATCCGCCAATTTAACACCGCCAGCCTTACCGCGCCCGCCGACAAGCACCTGCGCCTTTATAACAACTTTTTGTCCTAGTTCTTTCGCAATGGCATAAGCCTCATCGGGTGTCTTCGCAACCTTCCCATGCGGAATAGGAATACCAAATTCCTCAAACCGCCTTTTTGATTGAAATTCATGTAGATTCAATGTATTGACCTCCAAATTTGATCGTACCCTATTGAATAATCGTCCAGTATAGCGCATCCCTTACATCACTGTAGGCGATGGGCAATCTATATAACCTCTATCGTCTCATTCGTAACCATCACATCAGGAAAGTTAGCTTCAACCCATTTCACCACCTTAGCCATAACTTGCTGCGTATGTGTACCTGAATTAGAAACGAGCACGATAGCAATCACGGCAGACTGCCACGTATCCTGCTGGTCGATTTCTGCCGCAGACACATTGAATGTGTTGTGCAAACGCGCCAACATCGACTTTAAGACACTGCGCTTGTCTTTTAACGACCCCATACCCGGTAAATACAACTCCAGCGTACAGAGTCCAATGACGGCTCTAGCCATAATTTGATGTGAGAATCGCTTACTTAATAGCTTAACGCTGCGGCAATCCAGTATACGTCAGCGCAGTGCATCCGAGAATATAGAGATTTCATTATCTATGCGACCAGTGTTGGCAATGGCACGCCCCTACGCTATACTCAACTTGTCGTGTTACAGAATGGTTGGAAGCCCGGCTTAATTTGTATGTTCAGCAGAGACTCTTATACTTAAGCAAGGTTATCTGCTGCATAAACTGCGACTGGGGAGAACCGCGCATGAAACGAAACACGCTGTATAAAGTCACATTGCTAGCTATTCTTATGCTCATTATTAGTTGGGTGCCTGCCAGCGCACAGGACAATCTCCTGACCAATCCCGGCTTTGAAGGCGATTATGTCTCCTACGACGGAATCGCGCCGCGCATGGTCGCGCAGGGATGGACACCCTGGCATGTTCCCCGCACCGCGGATATGCCGAGTTATCAGAATATTCAGCCCAAATATGAGGCAACTGCGCCAGATGCAACTCGTATCCGAAGCGGAAGCAATGCCCAACATTATTACTCTTTCTTTGAAGCGCACGACGGCGGTGTCTATCAACGAGTGACGGGCATCACGGCTGGCACAGAACTGCGTTTTAGTGTTTATGTTTATGTGTGGTCCTCGACATTTAATGATGTCGATCTCAGTGAAGACCCCGGCAACGTATTCGTACAAGTCGGCATCGATCCAACCGGCGGCACAGATGGTGAAAGCGACAATATCGTCTGGTCAACACCTGTCGAGCAATATGATACCTATCGTGAATACTCGGTTATCGCAACCGCGTCCAATACGGCAGTGACCGTTTTTGTGCGTTCGCAGGTGGCGGGCTTCCCGGTACAGCATAGCGATATTTATCTCGACGATGCCGTATTAGCACAAACAACAGGCGGCTCACAACCGCAGCCAACAAATACATCCACAGCGACGGCCACCAATACCACCGCCGCCCAACCACAGGCGACAAACACGTCCACAGCGACGGTCACCAATACCACTGCCGCCCAACCGCAGGCGACAAATACGACCACTGCCACGAATACAACCGCCGCGCAGCCGCAGCCAACAAATACCTCAACGGCGACGGCAGCCGACCAGCCAACCGACGAACCAACACCGACATCGGAAGACGCCGGGCCGCCAAGCCCAACACCGATTACCAGTTTACCAACCGCCACAAATATTCCATCCGGCGGCACGGGTTCTGGCGATCCACTCAGCGATACGTTCCCCGGTCAAATTGTCCATACAGTACGGCGTGGCGATACGGTTGGTGCTTTGGCACAGCTCTACGGCAGCAGCATTCAGGCCATTATTGCAGCCAACGGTCTGGACGAAAGCGCGCTGATTTTTGCCGGGCAAGGTCTCATCATCCCGGTACGTATCCCCAATCCAGCGACTGAAACACCAACCAATACACCTGTTGTCCTCGTCGTGACGGCAACACCCGTACCCAATGGCAGCGGCGGTGGTATCGGAGGCGCACAAAATGTCTATATCGTGCAACCGGGCGATACCCTTTTCCGCATTGCGTCGCGTTATAATACAACCGTAGCGACGCTGGCACAGATGAACGGCATTGTGAATGCCAACCTGATTTTCATCGGTCAGCGCATTACCCTACCGATTCCAACGTCACCACCGCCTGCGACAGGGGGCGCAACACTCGTACCCACATCGCCATCGCAGCAGCCGACGCCTGTTCCGCCGCCCCCACCCGCGACCTATCTCGTGCAACCGGGCGACACCCTGTACCGCATCTCGCTGCGATTGGGAGTACCATTACGCCCGCTGGCTGAAATCAACGGAATCACCAATTACAATCGCATCTTCATCGGGCAGGTACTTGTCCTGCCATGAGTCGGTACCGGATAGTGAAGCAAGCAGAGACTGGTCGCATCATCCTTGCCCGCGCGAGGTGGTGCGCCAGTTTCTGGTGTAAATTTCGTGGCCTTCAACTCGTGCATAAATTGGACGAAGATGAAGGTCTCCTGTTTGTGTATCACGGCGAGAGCCGGTCAAATACAACGATTCACATGTTTTTCATGCTGTTTTCGATTGGCGTGATTTGGATGGATGCCAAAGGCAAGGTGGTCGATAAGTGCCTTGCCAAACCCTGGCGTCCGGCCTACGCACCGAAACAACCAGCCCAATATTTTATCGAGGCCAATCCATCAATCTTAGACAGCGTTGAAATAGGTGACATCCTGCAATTTGAAGAGGTCAGTGGATGATTCAACGGTTTTTGGCAGGTTTGCTCTTGACGGCGTTCATCATTTCGCCGGGCGTACTTGTCGCTCAAGATGAAGATGAAGTGCCATCAGGCGTTACCGTTCATATCGTCCAGCGCGGGGAAAATCTATTTCGCATTGCCTTGAGCTATGGTTTGACCACGCAAGAACTCGCAGATTACAACGGTATCGCCAATCCTGCCAGTATTGAGGTAGGACAACGCTTACTGATTCCAATCGGCGCGTCCGCCCCACCAACCGAACCCCAAACGCACACGGTACAAGCCGGCGAGACCCTTCGCACTATTGCTGAAGCGTACGGCGTATCCATAGAGCAAATCATCGCGAACAATGACATCCCCAACGCCAACACCATCTATATCGGGCAGGTCTTGATTATCCATCCCGGCAGCGAACCTGTAACCCAGCCCATCTCACCTGCTGCGGACTCAGCCACCACACAGCCCTTTATCCACATCGTGCAATCGGGAGAAACACTTTTTCGCATTGCATTGAACTATGGCCTGACAGTGAATGACCTGGTTATTGCGAATAGTATTGCCGATCCAACCAACATTTATGTCGGTCAGCAAATCGTCATACCAGGACTCACACCTCCCCCACTCGTCACAGACCTGCCAGCCAGCATCGCCTCGCTCAACCTCTACCCGCTCATTCTGGTTGAAGGGCAGGCAGCGCGCGTGCGGCTGCAATTGACAGGCACGGGCACAGTCACAGGCACGTTCTTAAATCGCACCCTGCCCTTCATAGCGGAAAACAGCAATACATTGTTCACAGCCTATCTTGGTGTGCCTTTGACGACACCCGGTGGCATTTATCGTATGGAATTAAATGTTACACAGGGCAGTACAACAGAATCCATTGATTTGAACGTGCAAATTGTCGGGGGTAACTATGGTGTCCAGGACATTTCTCTCCCCGAAGGCAGCGACCAGTCTCTAATAGATTATTCGGTAGACGAAAACGAACTGAACATTCTGACCAATCTCACAACGACAATTACGCCCGAACGCTATTTCATCGGCCCGATGGGCCTACCCGCTGCCGCAGCAATGAACGGGCCTTTTGGTACACGCCGTTCCTATAACAATGGCGCAGTTGACCGTTTTCATCATGGCGCAGACTTTGCCGGAGTCCCCGGCACGCCTATATTAGCCGCAGCGCCCGGTCGGGTCGTTCTGGCGGATAGCCTCGCGATTCGTGGCGTTGCGACCATCATCGATCATGGTTGGGGTATTTATACCTTATATGCCCACCAGTCTGAACGTTATGTCTCACTAGGCGAATTTGTCACAGCCGGGCAGCCTATAGGCACAATCGGCGCGACTGGGCGAGTCACTGGCGCACACTTGCATTGGGAAGTGTGGATTAATGGTGTTCCAGTGAATCCCATTGACTGGGTACAATCGAACTTCCCATAATATTTTCCCTGCACTGGACTTGAAAGGAGGCGGCGGCATTTCAACAGCCGCCTATTGACCTATGTCTGAACAATCCCCCGATAAATTCAACGAAATCGTGACCGTAGAGGCGTTTTTCGACCTTTTAGGAGGCAAAACCTTTACTGAGCAAGTGAAGGCCTGCGACGAACAAATCCAGCAATATAACAAACGCTACTTGCAAAAGAAAAAAGAGAAATCGCGTTGGGAACGTCCCGGTAAGGTCCAATCTGTCGAATCGCATGATCGGGGAGTCTATCTACATTGCAAAAGAGCGACGATAGAACTCTACTGGATTGCTGCGGATTGCCTGCGCGTCCGTCTTAAACCCGGTCAGGTCGAATTTGACGAACCGTTTTC
The DNA here is from genome assembly GCA_964614375.1 of uncultured Anaerolineaceae bacterium. Taxonomy (GTDB): domain Bacteria; phylum Chloroflexota; class Anaerolineae; order Aggregatilineales; family Phototrophicaceae; genus CAZTLI01. The sequence goes on along the minus strand of CAZTLI010000069.1, from coordinate 7,199 downwards.
GTATGCAGTGGATAAAACGGATTGGCAGGCCGTTGCATTTGTGGTGGATGACAATAGCGAACGTCTCATTTTGAGTACCGAGGCGCTTGTTTGCCGGATTGACAAAAAACCCTATCGTCTCCAACTCGAAACACCTGATGGACACCTTATCTGCGCTGATAATGGCGGAGTACAATGGCGAGGGCGCGGCGATGTCCGCCTGCGAATGACCCTGCAAGAAGATGAGACCGGCCATGCCACGGGTGAACGCGCAGAAGGACTCAATCTGCGCGGCAAACGCTTCACCACATGGAATGTCGATCCGCCGGATTATGAACGCGGCTGCGACCCAACGTACTACAGCATCCCATTCTATATGGGCGTGCATCATCAGGCGACATACGGCATTTTCTGGGACAATTCCTATCGTGGCTATATCGACATTGGCGCAAAACGTACTGACCGCCTGACCTTCAAAGCCGATGGTGGCGAACTGCGTTATTTTCTATTCGCAGGACAGGATACCAACTGTGTCCTCAATCGGTATACCGAACTCACCGGACGCATCCCGCTACCCCCACTCTGGGCACTCGGCTATCAACAATGCCGCTATAGCTATCATCCACAAGCAGAAGTCCTCGAAATCGCGCAAAAGCTGCGCGACCACAACATCCCCTGCGATGTGATTTATCTTGATATTCACTATATGGATGGTTATCGAGTCTTTACATGGAACAAAGATGAATTCCCAGACTTTGAAGGGATGATTCAGACCTTGCACGAGGCCGGATTCAAAGTAATAACGATTCTTGATCCGGGCGTGAAGGTAGACCCGAAGTATGCCGTCTACAAAGATGGAGCTAAACAAGATGTCTTCGTTAAATATCCTGATGGTGAATATGCGACAGGGGTCGTCTGGCCCGGCCTATGCCATTTCCCGGACTTCACCAACCCAAAGGCGCGCGCATGGTGGGCAAAACATCTTCAGAAATTGACAAAAGTGGGTGTAGATGGCATCTGGAATGATATGTGTGAACCGGTCATATTCAGTCTGGATGGCCCGTCGGAATTTCCCGGTTATCTGCTGCACAATAAAGAGGGGCAAGGCGGCGACCACTACGAAAATCACAACGTATACGGCACATTGATGGGGCGGGCGTCCATAGAAGGCTTGCAAAAAGGGCGGCGCAACAAACGACAGGTGAATATCATCCGTGCAGGACACGCGGGCGCACAACGTCATGCCATGTCTTGGACAGGCGATAATCGCTCGACATGGGATGATTTAGCCTTGAGCATCCCACAGGTATTAAACATGGGGCTTTCGGGCGCGCCGCTGACCGGGCCGGATGTCGGCGGATTTGGGCTTGATACGACACCTGAACTGCTTACCCGCTGGACGCAAGCCGCAAGCCTGATGCCGTTCTATCGCAATCATAGTGCGGTCAATACGATCTATCAAGAACCCTGGCAATTCGGCGAACCTTATCTGTCGATTATGCGTGATGCCATTTCGTTACGCTATCGCCTGCTGCCCTATCTCTATTCGGTTGTGGCGCAATCACATTTTCATGGCTGGCCGATTATCCGCCCCATTTTCACCGCCGAACCAGATAACGTCAAAATCCGCAGCATTGACGACAGTTATCTCTTAGGTGACCATCTGCTGGTCGCGCCTGTCCTCAAGAAAGGCAAAAAGAAACGCAAAGTCTATCTACCGAAAGGGATATGGTACGATTTCTGGTCAAATGAACGCATCAAAGGCGGCAAAACGATCAACGTTACAGCGCCTCTTGATCATTTGCCGTTATTCGTGAAAGCCGGGACACTCCTCCCTTTGTGGCCTGTTATGCAACATACAGGCGAATATCCAGTCAGTACGCTGACGCTGCGTATTTACCCCGGAACTGGCGATACAATGTGTTATGAAGATGCAGGTGAAGGATTCGACTATCTCAAAGGGGCGCAGCGGTGGGTGAAATATACTAGTTCACTGGATGATGGAGTGCTAGAGGTGACGCGAGAGATAGCGGGCAAATATATCCCGGACTACACCAATATACGCATTGAATTCGTTGGTCTACCGTCCGAAGTTGAGACAAAGGTGAATGGTCGCAAGCGGAAAGCGACACAAGAAAACGGCGTTACCGTGTTAGATGTAAAATCCTTCGACCGCCTTACCATCACTGGTCTATGACGCCATCGCCAATTATCAGGTAATAAAAAAGGGGCATGACTCAATATCATGTCCCTTTCGTTTTAAGCGCACTCCGATCACCCTTTAGATGCGGACGGTTCGAGCGCCTCAAAGTCGGTGAACAGGAAATGGTCGTGATAGTAGTGTATCCATAAGAACGACAGGATTGCTGTGTAATAGGCAATGTCGAAGTGGCGGTTACCGTCGATATTGGGGTCAACCAGTCCAGCCAGCGCATATACAATAATAAAAATCAACAGCGACCCAACCAGCAAAAACGCGCTAAATGTATATAAACCGCGTGCATTCTCTGTCTTGCGGCTGAAACGGGCTACGAGCGGCGCGTCCTTATCCAGCGTGCCATATTGCTGGCGGATTTTGATGATATAGAATGTCAACGCCAGATATTGGAACGAATGCCACGTATTCATACCCTGAAATGCCGTATCAAGATTAGGCAGCGCCGGGGTGAAGAAAGCGACAATTACCGTGAATGTAATGAACACCGTCTTCGGCCAATTCAGAACGCCCTGCCGATATTCCCGAACGGACTTCGCGATATATGCGGTCAACGCCACGCCAAAGACCAGACTCATTGCAATGAAGAACCAGGGTTGATCCGGTTGCTTAAACACATCAGGTATAGCACGACCCAGGTCGTTCGCGCCGATGAAAAACGAGCCGTTGTTAATCTTATAGGCTGCAATCGGGAACAAACACGTCAACACGACAGCATAGTCAATCAGTCGTGAACGTAACGTCACTGCCGAACTGCTCGGATCAATCTTTTTCTCGCGATGATTGTACAATTCAACGATATAGGTCACTTGATGGAGCACATGCAGCGATGCCCAAAAGAAAAATACCGTCAACAGCAGGTTCAGGTTCAAGAACGCCAGTGAGATAACGACAATCGGAATAATAATCGACGAGCGAATCAGCATGGGGTAACGCTGCTTAAACGCATTATCTAAACCGGTACGCAGGAAAGTGGACATCATGTGTGGCCCACCCACCGCTATGGCTACGAATGCGTTCACGGCATTACGGCTGACATCATCCGTCATCCCAAACCAGTCACGCCCAATGAGGTAAAACACATACGGCAGTGGCACGACAATGACGCTAAACGTGATAAACATCAAATCCCACTTCTTATCCCGCAACCACAAACCACCTGCTTTCGATTGCTCTGTTGTTGTTTTAGATGGGCTTGCCGTAATCACACCCATAGAATTAGTCCTTTCGATTGCACTCACCATCCGATTATAGGGCAAAATACTTAGCCATGCAAAGTATTTTCACTCTTAAATAACAACAGAAGCGAAATTGCGTTACGAAATCCAGCTATACAAGGTTTAATATCCAAATAGACGGCAAAAATTCATCGCATTCGGGCCAGTGCAATTCTGCAAATTCGTGAAAATGAACATGACAATCACAATGACCAGTCCACAACCCAAGATTGCCATTAGACACCCGCACCATGCAAAGGGGCCACCCGCCAGGATGCCTGTAAACAATTCAAAAAAGCCTGCAAACAATTCAAATGTCCCGGCAAGAATTTGAATCCCAAAAAACAGCACCACACCCACTAAACACAACCCACCGCAAATAATCGCGACCGTAAGTGCGGAAGTGGCATCAAAGTTTTGTAAAAAGTCCATTTCGCCCTCGCTCTACTCCCCCAAGATTGTCCAGCCGCGCGCTTCTGCTACCGCGCGTAGGCTCGCGTCGGGGTATGTGGCTACACTGTGCCCCACAGCTTCTAGCAAGGGCACATCGGAATAACTGTCTGCATAACCATAACACGCTTTTAAATCGCCAGAGAACTTGTTTTCGACCAAATATCGCCGCATAGAATCGAGTTTGCGCGGCCCCATCACGGTTTCGCCCCGTATTTTGCCTGCACATACATCCTGCTGGAAATCCAACACCGAGCCAATCCCCGCATCTGCACCGACCCGCTGAACGAATGACTGCACCAGTACATCGAACATCCCCGAAACCAGCACAACCCGATAGCCGTCTGTTTTATGCTGCTGCAAGTGCTGCAATACATCCTGTCGCAGCAGGCTTTCCATCTGGTCATTCACGACCCAATCGCACACCGATTGCAATTTATCTCTCGACCAGCCCTTGACCAACCACGCCATCGTCGAAACCCATTGATGACGAAACAGCACATCGTCATTCAATTTGAGCTTTTTGCCAGCATACACAGGCAGCACCCGGGCCATTGCCAAACGCAAACGCATTCGACTAATCGCAGGATGTTTGAAAAAATACGCCCAGGGATTACCCGCAACGATTGTTCCAGCAATATCAAAAAAAGCGATAGGTTGTGTCACGAACTCCCCCGATTATACGCCTATAAAACAATCACGGTTGTGTGCATACACCGGCATTGGTTGATGCTAGCGACCAGCCTGCATCTGACGAATCCCGTGTGAAACACTCACAGTAAACACTTGTCTCATTCTCTGTACCTTGCCACAGCACATAATTGACTGTCGTCTGCACACACACGTCTGTCTCTGCATCCCCAATAACAGACGCGCTGGAAATACCAATACCCCGATTGCGTGTTTCCATAATCAGCCAAAAGCGAATCTGCTGACCGGGGATGTCCCCCTGCGTAAGCACGATTTCGCCTTGTACCGCCAGGGCAATCATAAAACACGGCAGCAGCAAAATCGCAAACCAGACAACCAGCAGCACAATACACCCAAAGCGTCTCAGGCGGTGGCGTCGCGGTAGCTGTGGTCGAAAAGGTTCGATCTGCGGTGGACTATCAACAGGTTCAATTTCGGCTTCGGACATTGAGCGACCAATCATAGGGCATAAACGAAACGTGCAAGTCATCAGCATTAGTTTCAAGAAACGCACGATCGTCTGCTGAAGGCAAGAATCGCGCGATGCCGCGTAACAGCTTACCCCGATTCAGGTAACCAAACAACTGCCCACCGAAATCTGCCGCGTACCACGAGAAAATCTTAGAAAGATGTACCGCATTGCGTTCACGATCTATACGAATTTCTTGTGCGGCAAAGTTCTGTGCCGCGAGGTCAAGCTGAGAATCAATCCTTTCGGCAGTATACACACCAATGGGTGGGCACGATTGCGATGCACACACCAGTGCGAAATGCACACGCGCATCACGTTTCTCTAAACAATGAGTACGGCGCGGGTCGTCAGGGGTAAATTGCGCGCCGGGAAGCAGGATATGTCCCGCATTCGCGCGCAGGATACCATGCTCAATATCATTCGCAGAGAACCGCATCCCATTGATAATATAAGCTGCTCTGTCAAACACACCACGAATCTCAGTGATTGACTGGTTCACACGATAGGCAATGACCGCATGTATCAACAGTGCGTTGTATAAATTTATCCAGAATGCGAGCTTTTCTTCTCGACTTTGCAGCAAATGTAAATCAAAATTCCGCAATGACCGACTCAATTCCACATAAGCCGCAAATGCTTCACTGGACGCCACCGTATCATAGTCTACACGCCCCAAATTAACGTCCATTCCAGCGGTCTTTAGCTGGTTAATCGCCATCTTGAGATTCGCATCAATAACTATGGAGACACTTTCCCGCTTATCCAGCTGACCCCCACAATTCAGTGCTTCGTCAGGCTGTATTCCATTAGCAACCATATAGAAGCGAACAGGCCAGCGTATTGATGTCTGTGAAATTTCTTGAGTTTGGCAACGGGGATATGTCATCAGCAACATTTAACTTTCTGCAAATTTTAGTCGGATTTGATCCGCCGCATCATAACTGACATAGACAAAATAGGGCAGCGATGAATCCTCCATCGTTAAGATACGCGGTAGGACATGCGGCAAATCTTCGACCAAATCTATCTCCATAATCTTACGTCGAGGTATCCAATGCAGCGTGCCTTCATCACCGCTTTCAATCACTTCACGACTTTTACTGGTCGCCGTAAATACAAACATCAGAATGCCCGCATCCGCACCTGCGTTAATATGATGCACGCCACGCAGACGCAAATCAGTCACATCTAAACCTGTTTCTTCACGGATTTCGCGCAAAGCGCCGGTGTATGGGTCTTCACTTTTTTCGATATGTCCCCCGACCCCATTGTAGCGATCAGGAAACACGCGCCGGTGTGCCGCGCGTTTCATCAACAGCACATCATCACCATTCATCACAAAACACAACGTGCGTGGAATCGTCAGCCAGCGTCCATCTGTTGCGTCTGCGCCCTGCTCCTTCGCGCCCATCATCATCTCCTTAGTCCCATACACGCACACGCACTTTCGTCATATTTGTCAATCTCGCACAAAGATTCTCGTCGCGAATTCATGACAATTGCCGACTGTATGCGTTCATGATACGCTTGTAACCCTTAGCCCGTCCTATTATGCAAAGGACTCTTCGCGCCATGCAAGTGAACCATAGCAGTGCGCCCGCCCCTGACCTGCGTATTGTCCCGATTCAGAGTGTAGAGGCGCATGAAGAGCACGATGAACAACGTTCGGCACCATTGGTCGAACGCCTGCGAAACGAACAGTTCATGATTAATCCGCCGCTGGTCGCGCCAATGGGAGCAACGCAATATGTCATACTGGATGGCGCGAATCGCTGCCATTCCTTCATGCAGTTGCAATATCCACACATCTTAATTCAAGTGGTCAACTACAACAGCGGTTATGTCGATTTATCAACGTGGAATCACATTGTCAGTGGATGGAACAAAGCAGCTTTCATTCATAAGCTCGAACAGCTACCAGACATTGGCATTAGCGAAGGGCAAGCTGCTAATGCCATTGCACATATCATTTTTCGCGACGGTCAAAAACTCGTCCTGCACGCGCCGGTCGCCACAACGATGGAGCGTAACGCCTCACTGCGCCATTTCGTCCGTGTGTATCAGCAAAATGCAAAACTCTACCGCACCGCAATCAATGAACCGGATGAACTCTGGTTACTCTATCCCGATGCGATTGCCCTTGTCCTGTTCCCACAATATTTTCCAGCCGATATTA
>CAZTLI010000068.1:0-16524 GCA_964614375.1 uncultured Anaerolineaceae bacterium | reverse complement strand
TCATGCCCAAACAATTACGACAATATGGCACATGGTCGAGTCCGTTATCAGCGGCGGCATTAGCGGGCGATGTGCGACTCAATGATGTGCAGTGGGACACGACCGCACAAACAGTCGTCTGGGCAGAAAGTCGTGGCAAACAAGGCGTACTCGTCGCGCAGGCCGGTGTGGATGCGCCTCGCGATTTAACCGATGCCCTATCCGTGCGCGGTGGTGTGGGCTATGGCGGTGGCGAATTCACCTTACATAATGGTGTTGTCTATTTTGCGGCGAACGGTCGGTTATATCGACAGCCTGTGGCAGAAGGCAGCGCGCAAGCCATTACACCCGCCTATGGCAATGTCGCCTCACCGCGTGTTTCTTCGGATGGCAAGTGGGTGGCCTATGTCCACACGTATGAAGGTGTCGATAGTCTGGCGTTGGTCGATAGTGAAGGCGCGCACTGGCCTCGTAAACTAGCCTTTGGCGCGGATTTTGTGATGCAGCCCGCGTGGTATCCCTCTGGCAAACACCTGGCCTACATCGCGTGGAATCATCCGCAGATGCCCTGGGACGGCACTGAATTACGTTTACTAACGTTGGATGTGGATTCAACACTTATACCCTATGTCACACACACCCGGACCCTCATTGGTGACTGCCAAACCGCGATTTTCCAACCCGAATTCTCGCCTGATGGTCGTTTTCTGAGCTATATCAGCGACACGACGGGCTTCGGGCAAATTTATGTCTATGATTTGGACAAGCACACCCATAGGATGCTGACCGACTATCCCGCCGAACATGGCGCACCTGCATGGGTACAGGGGCTGCGGACGTATGGTTGGTCGGCGGACAGCCAGCATATCTATTATTTGCGAAATGAGGGCGGCTTTTATCGCGCGTTTCGCTATGATGTGGCAGGCGGCGCATCAGAAGCAGTCACCGGGCTGGATGATTATACCTATCTCTCTCAGACAGCCGTCGCGCATGATGGACGTTTGGCGTTTATCGCAGGCAGTTCGACACAACCCTCACGCATCATCAGTCACCACCCAGACAAAGGTATCCGTATCCACCGACGTGCCAGCACAGAAGCCGTACCGCGCGCTGCCCTATCCACCGGGCAAGCCATCACATGGAAGGGTCACGATGGCGAAACCGTGCATGGACTCTATTATCCACCGTTCAGCACCACATTTGAGGGACGGGGCGCGCCGCCGTTGATTGTCGATGTTCACGGCGGCCCCACCTCACAACGTAGCAGTCGTTATGAAGCATCACTACAATTTTTCGCCACGCGCGGTTATGCCGTCTTGAGCGTCAATCATCGCGGCAGCACGGGCTATGGACGCGCGTATATGCTGAAACTCTATCGCAACTGGGGCGTGTATGATGTGGAGGACGCGGCGACTGGCGCGCTGTATCTGTCCGCACAGGGATTAGCTGATTCCAATAAATTGGTCATTATGGGCGGCAGCGCGGGCGGATTCACCGTCTTGCAATCGCTGGTCAACAAACCGGGTTTTTACAAAGCCGGGATTTGCAGCTATGGCATTAGCAACCAGTTCATGTTGGTGATGGATACCCACAAATTTGAGGAGCAGTATTCGTTCTCGCTGCTGGGCGATTTACCGGATGCAGCACATACCTTCCGCGAACGATCACCTTTATTCCACGCCGATAAAATTCAGGATGCGGTCTTTCTGGCACAGGGCGACGAAGACAATGTAGTCCCACGCAGCCAATCCGATTCAATCGTCGCGACACTCCGACGGCGCGGTGTCCCACATGAATATCATGTCTACGCGGGCGAGGGGCATGGCTTCCGCAAACCAGAGACGATTCAGGCATTCTATGAGGGGGTGCTCAAGTTCCTCATGCAGTATGTATTGTATGCGTAGGGAATGGTTTTTCGACCATTTGTGCGCTTTTGGGATAGAAAGTACAACTGAGACATAGTACAGTTGATCAATAAAATACTCAGTTACTACAGGAATCAGCATGGCAAGAAACACACGGCAAGAAATTGAACAATATATCAATCAGATAATTCATGGTGATTGTATTGAAACGTTGGAATCACTTCCTGATGCTAGCGTTCATCTCATTTTTGCCGACCCACCCTATAACCTGCAACTTCAAAACGAACTCATCCGCCCCAACCAGACGGTTGTTGATGCGGTAGACGATGAGTGGGATCAATTCGACAATTTTGCGGAATATGATGCTTTCACAGAAGCATGGTTAAGCGAATGCCGCCGGGTGTTGCGTGAGGATGGCACAATCTGGGTCATTGGTTCGTATCACAATATTTATCGGGTAGGGACAATTATGATGAATCTGGGATACTGGATTTTGAATGATGTTCACTGGCACAAAACCAATCCAATGCCAAATTTTAGGGGTACACGCTTCACGAATGCGACTGAATCACTCATCTGGGCAAAAAAATCATCCGATCAAAAGAAATATACCTTTAATTATCATTCGATGAAAAATCTCAATGATGAAAAACAGATGCAAAATGTGTGGCACATCCCCTTATGTACAGGCGCAGAACGAATCAAGATAAATGGGAAGAAAGCCCACTCCACCCAAAAACCGGAAGCCCTTTTATATCGTGTATTACAAGCGTCTAGCAATCCGGGAGATATTGTCTTAGACCCCTTCTTTGGGTCGGGAACGACAGGCGCAGTCGCGAAGAAACTAAAACGCCAGTACATTGGGATTGAGCGCGAAGCACGCTACGTTGAAGTGGCGCAGGAACGCATCGAGGCCATTTCTGAAATCGTTGATGATGACTCGATATGGGTCATACCATCAAAACGCAAATTACCGCGCGTGGCCTTTGGACGCCTGCTCGAAGCGGAATATATCACTCCCGGTCAAAGACTCCTTTCGCCAGACGGTAAATTATCAGTCGTCGTCCGTGCTGATGCCCATCTCATTTGTGGCGATTTCACAGGGTCTATTCACAAAGTCGCCGCGCACGTCATCGGCAAATCCGGGCACAACGGATGGGAATACTGGCACATTCGCAATGAGAAGGGGGAACTTGTGCCAATTGATACGCTGCGAATGCAGTATCGTGAAACTTTCGGGCTAACTTAACCGTTCGCTTGTTGCTCGCGTTTTTTGCGGGCTTCGGCAATGTGATAAATTGCAGAATCCGGCGGCGGGTCGAGACCGGGAAACGGATCAATACGGCCCAGTTTGTTGAGCAGGTACACGACAATCACACGGATAGTCCCCATAATCGGCGCAACGAGGAACGCCCCCAAAATACCGCCGACTGCCGCGCCAATAAATACACCGACGATAATCACAGGCAGCGGCAGGTCGAGAATATCGCCCAGAATTTTCGGCGCAATCGCATTCCAGATAACTTGCGAGATAATCAGATTGCCTGCAACGACCAGCAAAGCAAATAATCCGCTAGACATATCCACAAACACCGATGACCCCTGAATCAACGGGATAAAAAAGAGTGGAATAAGCGCGATAAAACCGCCGACAGTGGGAATCAGCGAAATAATTCCGACAGTGACCGCCAGAATCGCCGCGCTCGAAACACCCATAATCGACAATTGCAGCCACGTCAACAAACCGATGATAAAGCCAATCGTCACCTGTCCCCTAAAAAAACCTTTCCAGATATTCTCGATACGTTCCATCAAAATGGCGTATTCCCGATGATAGGATTCGGGTATCCAGTTATAGACCGAAATGCGATTATTCGGGACATCGACCACAATCAGGAATGAGATAAACACGGATAGCAAGATGGTCGAGAGCAGTCCCGTTATGCTCGTGAATGCCGATGTCAACGTGCCTGTAATCGTCCCGGCGACACTGAACAGACTCTGCACTAGCTGCTGTAAGTCAATCGTTTCGATACCGGGGATGGGTGTACTGCCTTCCTCTCCACTTGTGCCAAGAATGAAATCGCGCATCGGCTGAATAATTGGATTAAGGTCAATCTCGAAATTGAAGATATACACAAAGCCGTTTTCCGGTTCATACTCCTGGAGCGCCGTTTGCACGTTGGCATAGGCAACCTGTGCATCTTCAAACAACCCCTGAACACCGTCCAGGAACGATGGAATAAAGGTTAGAATCAAGAGGATGACCAGCGTAATCAACAGGATGTACAGAAACACCACAACCACTGTATACGGAATAGGCGTGCGTTCCGCCAGCGCTTGACTGGGAATCGACATTAAGAAGGCCAGAATGAACGCAATGATGAGCATCTGAATCACAGGTGCGAGCAGCGTCAGGGCATATACGAGACCAATGAGCAAGCCAACAGTCACAATCAGGCGGGTTGAAGTCCCCCACTGCGGCACATGCACATCGGAGCTTGGCGGGTCATTTGTGTCAGTCATGCGGCCTCTCTTTCGCTGTGGATAATCATACCGCCATTCCGTGAATTTCCGCAATTCAATCTACACCGCGAAAATAGTAGACACCATACTTCGAGCACGTTATGCTTGAAGCAGAATAGTTCGTATCAGGAAGCATCAATTAAAGGGGTTACTATGCGTCAAATAGGGATTGTTTGCGTCTTCCTTTTGTTAATCGGGTCAATTGTATTTGCGCCGGTGCTGGCACAGGATTCGGCACAGGATGTGCCGTGGTGGAATGACCGCGTATTTTACGAAATCTTCGTCCGCAGCTTTTATGACAGTGACGGCGATGGCATCGGGGATATACAGGGTATTATCCAGCGGTTGGACTATCTAAACGATGGCGACCCGACAACCAATACTGATCTCGGCATTACAGGCATCTGGTTGATGCCGATTAACCCTTCACCCAGTTATCATGGTTATGATGTCACGGACTATTTCGACATCAATCCCGATTATGGCACGCTGGATGACTTCATGGAATTTCTGGACGCAGCCCATGAACGCGGCATCGCCGTGATTATGGATCTGGTCGTCAACCACACATCCGTAGAGCACCCCTGGTTTACAGCATCGCAAGCTGGCGGGAGCGACTATGACGACTGGTACATCTGGGAAGACACATCACCCGGTTATCGCGGCCCGTGGAGTCAAGTGGTGTGGCATCCATCCGGCGGACGGTTTTACTATGGCCTATTCTGGTCGGGAATGCCCGATTTGAATTATCGCAATCCCGATGTGACGCAGCAAATCTATGATATTGCCGATTTCTGGTTGGAAGATGTCGGTGTCGATGGCTTCCGTATTGATGCCGCCAAGCACATTGTCGAAGATGGTCAAGCGCAGGAAAATACGCCCATCACGCGCCAATGGCTCACGGGATTCACCGCGCATGTCCGCACCACGAACCCTGATGCGCTGATCGTTGGTGAATTGTCCAACAATCCGATGATTCAAACCGAGCGGTATATCGACGAAGAGTCGTTCGACATCGCCTTTGAATTTGAATTGCAGGAAGATATGGTCGGCAGCAGTCTGGCGGGCAACAAACGCAACATCGAGCGAGTTGTACGCCGTGTGCTGCGGGCCTATCCATCGGGGCGTTTCGCCACCTTCCTCGCCAATCACGATCAAACGCGCATCATGAATACATTCGGTGGGGATGTCGGCGTGAATCGGGTGGCGGCGGCGCTGCTGCTGACGGGGCCGGGTGTCCCTTTCCTGTACTATGGCGAAGAAATCGGCATGGGTGGCACACGTCCACCGGATGAAAATGTGCGCCGCCCCTTCCATTGGGACGATAGCGACACGGTTGGCTTCACTAGCGGGCGTCCATGGCAGCCCGCAGGCAACAGCGTTGGTAGTGTCGCCAGTATGACCGATGACCCGGATTCACTGTTGAGCCATTACCGGCGCTTAATACAGCTACGCAACGACCATGAAGCACTGCGACGCGGCGAAACCGTACAGGTGGATACATCTCAGCGACGGGTCTACAGTATTCTGCGCTACACAGATGATGAAATACTGCTCATTGTGATTAATCTCGATGAGGATGTCGTTGAGGATTGGAGTCTGACACTCGAAGAAGGCCCATTGGCAGGCATTACGAGTGCCGGGTGGATTCTAGGCGAAGGCGATTTGGCGATTCCCGAAATTAATGCAGATGGCGGCTTCGACAGCTACACCCCATTTGCCACGCTCGAAGGTCATAGTGTGCAGATTATTCGGTTACAATAGCCATAGCGATGGCGGTTCGTTTATGAGCCGCCGCTGTCAAAACCAACCTGAGATTTAGATGAATAAATAGATTCTAACAAACAAATACATACACCAATTTATTAAGGTATGTTACAATGGGTTATCATCATAGGCAACATCGCAGCAACCATTGAGGATTTACTTATGGCTATTCAAGTCATCTGGGATAACACCGAACGCACCGTATTACGATACGATTTCGATGTCAGTTGGACATGGCAAGAATTGTATGATGCCGTCGATATCGCCAATCGGATGATGGACAGTGTGCCACACGGTGTAGGTTCGATATTCAATATCCAACGTGGAACTACGGTTCCGAATCACCTGTTAACACATACAAAAAATTTAATGACACGCCGCCATCCACGCAGTGTAGTGATCGCCGCGATTATACAAGGTATTTACCTGCGTTCGCTGCTGCACGTCGTTACAATGGTATCAGGCGAAGTTGCCGAACTTTTTATTCCTGTTGCATCCTTGGATGAAGCACGCAGCACGATTCAGGAGCGATTGCAAGCCACCCGTCGATGAGCAACGATTCAAATCAAGCCAGACTCACTAAGCGGCAGTGTTAGACATGCACCTCCGTCTCGTATTGTGACAGTTTAGGAAGATGAGGATTATGGGCGTTCAGGTTGTTTGGGATAATGATGAACGCACAATTGTGCGCTATATCTTTGACAAACACTGGCAGTGGGATGATTTTTTCGCCGCTGTTGAGACATCGCTTGCGATGATTGATTCAGTACCGAATCATGTCGGCACCATTTTCGAGACGGCGCTGGGCATGACTATTCCTAAAGATGTGATCACGCATGCCCGGAAAATTATTTCGCGGCGGCACGAACGCACGGTGATTATTGTCATTGTGGCGCCGGGATTGTATTTGCGAACCTTGATGCAGATAGCGACCAAACTATCGCACGAAATCGCGCAAAGGGTGCAAGCGGTGACAACCATAGATGAAGCCCGCGAAATCATCTACCAACGATTGACCGAAGTTAATCAATTCCGCGACCTGTAACCATTTCCCCTGATCGACATACACCAGAGCGATGGCTTTGGTCATCATAATTTGCCACTTGACAATATACAAAATAATTTTTATAATAAAAACAGTTTTTACAATCAGCCTATTTTACACAAAGGACATACACAATGACCAACACAACGACACGCCGTACCGGCACAATCGCATGGGTAGACCTCACCATTTCAAACGCCAGCGAAATCCGCGATTTCTATAAAGCAGTCGTCGGCTGGGAGTCGGCAGATGTCAGTCAAGGTGAATACAATGATTACAACATGCTTGACCCGGAAAGCAAAACGCCGATTACGGGCATTTGCCACCTGCGTGATTTCAATACCGATATGCCGCCTGCCTGGATTGTCTATATCACCGTGCCGGATTTAAAGGCCAGTGTCGAAGCCTGCACCCGTCTGGGTGGCAAAGTGGTCAAAAATGCCGAAAAAGCGGGCTATGTCATCGTTCAGGACCCGGCAGGCGCACACTTCGCCCTGTATCAAGCGCCTAAACAATAGGAGCGTCGGCGCTGCCATCCCCTTCATAGACAGCGTTCAAAGTCCCCAGCAAATCCATCGGGGGACTTTTGTCATTCAGGCATACTTTTAGAATTACAACTGCGCGCTATTTCAACCCCATGCCGCTGTGCGTGCTGAACAAGACAAATCAACCACGCATATATATCGCGTTTGCCCCGATTTTGCGCTGACATCCGCCCGCGATGCACACTGCCTTCATCGCAGACAGATTGGATTGTCTTACACCCATCAAAAATCAACAAAAAAGGACGACTACTGCATAGCCGCCCTGATGTCTTGCCATAGAATCGTGTTGAGATTAGTCGTCATCTTCGGGCGAGAGGAACATCTGCCAGTCTTCGTGCATTCCTTGTTCCGACACGCCATAATAAACACGGATATTGCCGTTCTCGCGCTGCACCAGATCATAGCGGGTAACACCCGCGCGTGATTGGCGTTTCCATAAACCAATATCGCCATGCCACTGCACTTTTTCTGGCTTGACCGGGTTCGATTCCCATTCGGTGATGGCATAGTGCCAGAGTCGGCGCGCCGATGAACGGGTGACATTCTTGACGATGTTGCCATTTCGCAGGTCACGCATGGCGAAATAGCGCGTGTCGTTTCGCACCTCCGCGCCAACAATTTCCACACCCGATGTTGGCGGTTGGGGGCCTGTCGCTATGCGCGCTTCCTGCACATCAGGGCTTGCAGCCTGTGATGGCACAACAGCGACTTCGCCCGTTGCCAATACCGATAAACTGGTTGGTGACGCATCCTGAAACACCAGGCCCTGTTTGACCAGATTCACGATTTCATCGCGCACCGCCAGGCTGGTTTCGGCTTCGTCACGCACATAGATTTTACTGTCGTCAATGGCGTAGGGACGGTCTTCACCATAGGGCACTTGAATACGCACAATCGATTTGCCCTGCGTATCTTGTGAATCAATCTCTACCTCCAGCGGCGGCGAAATCATCTGGCTAACGGCCCGTGACAGTGTATCTAGCGCTTCGGACACATTGCCGATACCGGTCGGCTTCTTGTTTTTGTCATCGCTCAAGCCGACATAAATCGTGCCGCCGTTCGTATTGGCAAAGGCACATACATCCGCCACGATGTTGTACAATTTTCCACCGCGCCGCTCGAGTGATTCGTGGAACGACTGCACAATACTGGGGCCTTCATCGCGGGCAGCCTGAATATAATCATACGGCTTGCGCGAGGCGTTATAGGGGCGTGACCGTGAAAAATCGTTGCTGCGGAACATATCCAGCAGCGCCTCAAACGAACGTTCTGCCAGCAGCACTTCGGTGATACGTTCGCCGACGCCCATGCGCGTGATTTTGCCGCCGCGCTCTTTGACCGTCTGGATACTGTGGGCATCCGACCCTTGAATACAGCGCATCTTACGGGGGTATTCGGCTTTTGTGCCATCGAAGAAGCGCTGCGTGCTGTTGCGCCCTCTACGGCCTAAATCGGTGACTTCGAGCGCGTGTAAATTGCGATCCTGCGTATAGGCGATACGGGTCTGCCCACCAAAATCCATCCCCCGCATGGCGACACCGTGCGCGGCATTGGCATGAGCGGCGATACAAATCCCACCCGCGTCATTAATGACTTGATAGGCCGTCAACACGTCGGCAGATGCCCCGACCTGAGATGTCCCTTCATCCAGCACATGCGGCGGGACGTGCAGCGTCAGCAGCAGATGCTCCAAATACCGCACCGGTGTATCCGGTGCGAAAATGCCGAGAATATGAAAGCCGAATGTCGCGGTGAATTCAAAACCGGGTAAAACGAGGATTTTGTCGAGCAGGCGGCGATATTCGGCTAGCAGCCGCAGTTCATCAGCATTGGCGCGGCCCAAGCGCTCCAGAAAGCTCAACTGCTCGATTTCATCCATCATGGCGGCATAACCGCCGGGAGTGTTGTGGTCGGTAAAGGCAATAATATCGAGTCCAGCCTGCTCTGCTTTTCGCAAAATGTCGATGTACGAGGCTTGCGAATCCAGATAATCAGCAGAAGCGGGCGTGTGTAGATGTAAGTCAACACGATACCACTGCATCCGTGCTTTCTTCCGGGATGCCATGGTCAACTATCTCCAATTGGTTCGGTGTGCCATTTCTTTATTCGGCAAGTAACTTGTTGAACAACGTTGGGAGGTCAGATGGTTCAAATGGCTTAACAAGAAAAGCAGACGCACCCGCTTCCATGACCTCTTCTTCGACATCCAGGCCAGAAGTCATCACGATTGGCAGATTAGCAAAGGGGCCACCCGCGCGAAATTCGCGCAGCACATCCACCCCATCCATATCCGACAGGTGATAATCCATCAAGATAATATCCGGTTGCAATTTGTCGGCAGCCGGGCGCACATCTTCACCCCGTCCTGCCACCCCAATCTCGAAGCCATCCAATTCGAGCAGCGTTTTTAACAAGGTGACCGTCGTCCGGTCATCGTCTACAATTAATACCTTTGCCAAGGGCCTTATCCTCTCAACAAGTCCCGGCACAATACGCGATCATGCCGGGATCAAGGGTGTGCGAACTATGCTAAGTGTAACGATTTCCGCCCTGACTGTCTACTGTACGCCTGCGCCATTGGCTTCCAATGCGGCGTCTAATACTTCATCCACGCCATCGACCAGAACAAATGTCAACGATTCGCGCACCTCATCGGGCACATCTTCGAGGTCATTCTCGTTTTTACGTGGAATCACCACCGTATCCACACCCAGTCGATGGGCTGCCAACACCTTGTCTTTGATGCCGCCGACAGGCAGCACTTTACCCCGCAGCGTGATTTCACCGGTCATCGCGACATTGCTGCGTGAGGGTCTGTTGGAGAGCAAGGACGCCAACGCCACCGCCATGGTGACGCCGGCGGAGGGGCCATCCTTGGGTACGGCACCCGCAGGCACATGCAAGTGTATATCGGTCTTGTCGAATTGTTCCGGGTCGATACCCAATTCCGCGGCTTTAGAGCGGATATAACTTAAGGCGATTTTGGCACTCTCTTGCATGACCTCGCCCAATTGCCCGGTATACTGAAATCCCTTGCCACCGGGCATTTGTGTCGCTTCGATAAACAGGACATCCCCGCCGACAGGTGTCCATGCAAGCCCTGTGGCGATCCCGGCCTTATTGGTCCGATCTTCCAGTTCTTCACGATAGCCATAACGCGGATTGCCCAACAGTTCTTTGAGTTTCTCCGTATCTATGACCACCGTCTCCTGCTTACCTTCGGCGATTTGCGTCACGACCTTGCGCGCCGCCCGACCAATTTCGCGTTCCAACGTGCGAACACCTGCCTCGCGCGTGTAGTCCCGGATGATTTTGAGGATGGCATCGGTATTAAACGCGATTTCCTCTGGACGCAAACCATTTTCACGGATTTGTCGCCGTACCAGATACTGTTCCGCAATCGCCGTTTTCTCATGCTCTGTGTAACCGCTGAGTTGGATAATTTCCATCCGGTCACGTAATGGGCTGGGAATGGGGTCGAGTTCGTTGGCGGTGGTGATGAACAGGACTTCGCTCAAATCAAACGCCACATCCAGATAGTGATCGCGAAATTCGGCATTTTGTTCCGGGTCGAGCACTTCTAACAAGGCTGAGGCCGGGTCGCCACGAAAATCACGTCCGAGCTTATCTATCTCGTCCAGCATAATCACCGGGTTGCGCGTCTCTACCCGGCGCAATGTCTGCACGATACGTCCCGGCAGCGCGCCGATATACGTCCGGCGGAAACCGCGAATCTCGCTTTCATCGCGAATACCCCCCAGACTCATACGGATGAATTTACGCCCCATTGCCCGCGCAATGGACGAACCCAACGACGTTTTACCCACACCCGGCGGCCCCACAAAACACAAAATTGCGCCCGTGCGATCACGGCGCACATTGTCAAAATGCTCGTCTTCATCCAGTTCATCGGCCCGTTCGGAACGCAGCTTACGGACTGCCAGATATTCGAGGATGCGCGCTTTAATGTCTTTTAGCCCATAGTGGTCTTCATCCAATACCGCGCGTGCATTGGCAATATCAAGTGTGTCTTCTGTTCGTTTCGACCAGGGCAAGCTCACCAACCAATCCAGATAGGTGCGGATAACCCCATATTCTGCCGCCGCGACGGGCAGTCGCGACAAACGGTCTAATTCCCGTTTGGCTTCTTTTTCGGCCTCGTCAGGCATCCCGGCTTCGGCGATTTTCCTGTGGAATTCCTCAATCTCGACAGTTTGTTCATCGCCTTCTTTAAGCTCTTTCTGGATGGCTTTGAGCTGTTCCCGCAGATAGTATTCACGCTGCGTTTTCTCGATTTCGGATTGGGCGTCGTGCTGAATTTTGCGTCCGAGTTCCAGCACATCAATTTCTTTGCTCATGACCGTAATCAAGCGCCGCAGCTTATCATCGACCTGATCGTCTTCAAGGATTTTCTGTGCGTCATCCAATTCGAGGCGCGTATAGGTCGCGACCGCATAGGCCAATTGCAACGGGTCATCCACATTCAGCGCCGACGATACCAGTTCGCTGGGAATATTAGGCATCAGTTCCGCCAGGTGCGAAAATTGGTCAACCACACTACGTACCAGCGCTTCGACTTCCAGCGTTTCATCGACCTGTTCCGGGTGTGGGTGAACTCGCGCCTTCAGATAGGGTTGTTCTTCAACGAATTCATCAATTTCAATTCGCATCAAGCCCTGGACTAACAACCGAATCGTGCCATCGGGCGTGCGAAACAGTTTATGGATAGAGGCCAATGTGCCGATACGATGCACATCGTCCGGGCCGGGTGTCTCCATTTCCGGTCTTAGCGATGTCACCAGGCCAACAAGCCGGTCACCACTAATCACTTCATCGACCAAACGTATACTACGCGGTTGACCCACCGGCAATGGAATCGCGGTATGTGGATAGACGACCAACCCACGCAGCGGCAAAATCGGCAGCTCCGCGGGGATACTGGTCAATACGCCCGACTCCTCCGTGTTCTCTGGCGCGACAGCTAGATCAATTTCTTCAACTTCGGCAGCATCTTCGGCTACATATCGATCATTGGTAAACCAATGTGTAAAATCATCATTCATCGTTGTCACTTATCCTGCTTGTGTGGATTCATCCCAGCAATGGGAATGTGTTGTGGTGCATAGCGAGGCAGTTCAATCTGCAACAGGCCATCCTTATATCGCGCGCGCACCGCAGTCTCATCAACTCGCCAGGGGAGTCTCACGTCTACGTTGAATGCGCCAAAGGTAATCTGTGTTTGATGATAGGTCAGCCCATCATCATAAACCTTCTGCCGCTGCCCACGAATCACCAGTCTCGTCTGGAACAGCGCCACCTCAATGTCGCCCGGCACAACCCCCGCAAGCTCCACCATCACCACCAATTGATTCGCGCTTTCAAGAATATCCGTTGGAGGATGCAATGGGGTGGTGAGGGCGTGCGGCATAACCTGCCTCGGGTATGGATTGCGAATAAAGTATCCCAAAAGTATAGCATTAACCGGGTAAAAAGCGCATAAGACATCTGCATATTATGTATTAATGCTCTAATGGCCTGAAACATGACGAAGGGTTGTTCGTGGTTGGGCGAAGATGCGGTACAATAAATGCAACAACCTAAATGGCGAACACCGGAGGATCAAAACAGTGGCATTAGACATTATGAGACGTGTAGAGCTATTCCGGGGTTTAAACGAGGCACAACTGGAGAGCCTTAGCAAAATCTGCAACGAAGAAGTTTATAGCCGGGGCAGCACCATCTGTCGCGAGGGTGACCCCGGTGACAAAATGTATGTCATCAGCACCGGGCAGGTCGAGATTGTTGTCAAAGACGATCAGGGCAAATCCCATGCCGCTGTGTATCTGGGCAGTGGGCAGGTCGTGGGCGAAATGTCGCTGATTGACGAGGGCAAACGCTCGGCAACGGTTGTCGCCGCCGAAGATGAGACTGTTGTTTATGGCATTCCACATGCCGATTTCACACAACTCTGCCAGAAGGACACCGCGATTGGCTATATCATGATGCGAAATCTGGCGCAGGATTTATCGTTCAAAGTGCGGCACAGCAATGTCGCGCCATCAGCCAATTAGCGGGCAGGAGGTGAACGATGATTTACAAAGTGAGTTACGTGGTGCAGGGCGGTCATTATCCCGGCGGCATCAAGAACGAAGAAGAACGACCCACCGTGGGTGATTGGGTACAAATTGGGCCGATGACGTTTGAGGTGCTGGAAGTCTATGAAATCATGCCGCCGCGCGATGATTTTCAGTTCCTTCATGCCACTGTGAAACCCGTCGAAAAAGAGACGCAGCCCTGATACTTGCGCCCGATTAGTCGGCTATTGCTCATCCATATTTTGTTGCTAGAAATCAATATTGTCGAGGTCTTTGCACAAGGTCACCGGGCCAGCAAAGGTCTCGCGCGCCTCATCCACGAGCGGAGCCGGGTCTTGATTCCACACATGGTAATGAATGAGATACAACGCTTTTGCGCCCGCTTCAGTCGCAATCTCACCGGCTTGTCGCGCGCTGGAATGCCCAAAGCCTTCCCCCGCTGCTTCATGAATAAGCAGGTCGGACTCATGGGCCAGATCAATTAAACCCGGTATCGGCATTGTGTCGCAGCTATACGCGAGTATCTTGCCATTGTTCTTATTCTCGATCCGCAATCCTATTGTCGGCACAAAATGCTTAACCGGCCACGAATGAATGATGAAATCGCGATTTTCCATCAGCAATATCCCGTCGCGTTCACCCACACGCTGAAATGTCACCGGGAAAAAGTCGGGCCATGTTTGCCAATCGAACATCGCCATCATATCCTCAACACGATTGATGCAGTGGTGCAGCCCATACATCCGCATCGGAGACTGGCGGCCTTGCAACCACATGTGCATCATCATATTCGGTAGGCCGGATACGTGGTCGGGATGAAAATGGGTGAGAATGATGTCTTGCAGGGCGTCATCATCAAAACCCAGATTCTTGATTTTCCCTAGCGGGTTTGAACCCGCATCAACCAGAATCGGGCCATCTTTTTCCCCAATCAATAGAAAATGGGTATAGTCGTGTTGAGCGTCGTTGACCGCTGCTGCCGAGCCGAGGATATGAATACGTGCCATGAGTGCGCCTTCAATATGATTCTGCCAACAAATCCGGCGCGTATAAACCACAACGCACGGACATTAGTGTTAAGTATACTCCAAATGCCCGTGCGCGCAGGGTCAAAATTTATGAATATCAACCGCCAATAGCGAGAATGACCGCAGGCGTGATAAACGCTTCAATAAACGCCGCCAATAGCAAACCGGGAATGATTAATCCCGCTGCGATTTTGACCATATCGCCCATCGCCATCGTCCACGTATGACCGACACCAGCGCCTTGTGGCGGGCGTGTGATGACGGCGCCCATTCGCAAGGCTGTTGCAGTTGCCAGTATGATGACGGGAATTTCGACAATCCCATGTGTGAATATCGACGCGCCCAACACCGCTAATGTGCTGCCACTATAGCCCGCAATCAACACCTGACTGAACAGATAACCAAGGATGGCATAAACCGCTGGAGTCAGCACCAGCGCGGCGACGCCAAAACTAAACAACGAGAGGATTGCCGCCGCCAATAAAATGCGTCCGTTTTGCCACGCGATGAAGATGAAGGCCTGCTGCTGTACGCGCACATCCAATATGCCACCCATTTGGGGAATACTCGAATTAAAATCTGCATCGGCAGGCAAGGGCAAGCGCCATTCCGGGAGTTGACCGAGCAAAAACCCCAGACAGAATACGACGACAAATACGAACACCGTGATGCGCGTTGCCATACCCAAGCGCCCCAGACTCAGGCGCATCCCGCGCGTGTACCATTCGACGATATTACGGGCGCGCGTCCCGCGTTCATCGACGGCTAACGCCCACTGCCCAATTTTGCGGAGTGAGTGCCGTAAATTCAATTTATCGACAGTCCGCCCCAACAGTTCTTCACGATTGAAAATGCTGTTGCCGACACGCAGCAGCAAAACCACCACAACCAACATGCCGACGATAATCGCCCACAGTGCGCCAATGCCATTGGCAGATTCAGCATCTGGCGCAAGGAACATAATCGCGCTTTCACCCTGAATCACCAGCGTCATGGGGATGATGATGAAACTCGCCAGCAAATTTGCCGCACGGGTACTGGTCGTCTGGCTGCTCACGACGACGGCCCCGGTGACCATCACCAGCGCCTGCACCGTCGTCAACATGATAATTTGAATCACGAGCATCGCCGGAGGGCGCCAGGCCAGATCGCCAAATACCAG
Source organism: uncultured Anaerolineaceae bacterium (assembly GCA_964614375.1). GTDB lineage: Bacteria > Chloroflexota > Anaerolineae > Aggregatilineales > Phototrophicaceae > CAZTLI01. The sequence goes on along the minus strand of CAZTLI010000068.1, from coordinate 512 downwards.
ACTGGTGAGATAGACCAGCATCCCGCCGTAACTGGAAACCAGCGGGGGAATCATCGCTGCCAGCGTCTTGCCGATATAGAGTTCGGTGTTGGTCAACGGTGTACTCAACAGCGGTTCGAGACTGCGGCGTTCTTTTTCGCCGACAAATGTCTCCAGCGCAATCACCAGTGAAATGGAAATTGGGAAGAAGCCGACAATCATCAACAGGAACGGAATCGTCCGTTCACCGATCAGTTCCGCGCCATAAGACGTGACAAAATTGGCGAACTGCCCCGCGACGAACTGCGCCAGGAAGGGGAATAGGAATGTCAGCACCACAATCGGCGCCAAAATGCGCCAGTCACGGAAGCTGTCGCGCACTTCTCGCCGGGTGATGATGAGGGCATTGCTCAAGGTCTGCCGAAAACCGCCTGATTCAGCCGTCATGAAGGGCGTATAAGCTGCTCCGGGTTCATTGGTTGTGACTGCCATTGGCGTTGGCCTCCTGTGCCTCGTCCTCTTTGACCACTTCC
>CAZTLI010000067.1:15037-16647 GCA_964614375.1 uncultured Anaerolineaceae bacterium | reverse complement strand
ACTGGTCGCTGTGGCTGGACATCAAAATCATCCTGATGACCATCCCGGCAATGCTCAAGCAAAAAGGCGCTTTCTAAGCCGCCAGACCGAAACACATCAAACATGGACGACGGGCACTCAAGCGGGTGTCCGTTTTTTTTGTTGGGTTACAAAAGAAAACCGCCGACTTCATTGAAATCGACGGTTTGCATCTTCTAGCGTTCAGCCACCTTAACCACCAGCAGGCGGTTCTTCTGTTGTTTCAGCAGGTGGATCTTGTGGCTGCTCACCACCCTGTCCGTCACCAACGGGAGGGTCCTGGGGCTGTTCACCACCATCAGCGGGTGGTTGAACTTCCTGTGCAGCCGCTTGACCACAGTAGTTGGTCTCGCCCACATGCTTCCAGTCTAGCAAGCGTTCCTGATAGCGATCCACCGACAAATCGGGGATGAACGCGCCATAGAACAGGTCGATTTGTGCGGCACAATCCGGGAGGTCAACCTGTAGTGTCAGAGTCTGGCCTGGCCCAATTGTCACTGTCGTCCAGTCATGCGGCACTTGATTATCAACCACCTCATCATATTTCTCGTAGGAGGCTAGACCTACTTGATACGAACACACATTGGAGCGATTCACGATTTGTGCCTGATGGTAAGGCCAAACCAGATAGGTCTGCTCGTGGCTCAAATCGCGCGATGGATTAGGATTGCATACCGTCGGCTGCGGCGCAGGGTTGCCACCGCCATTGCCGCCACCACTACCGCCACCACTGCCATTATTGCCGCCGCTCGGTGGGTTAACGGCATTTACAGTCACACGCACGGTTGCGGTCTGAATACCTACAGGATTCGCATTGTCCGAGATCGTGTAGACAAAGCTAATGTTCCCTGTAAATCCGTTCGCTGGCGTGTAAGTAACCGTTCCATCACCATTGACATTCACATTACCACTCGAAGGCGGTGTAGATGACACAATCGTCAACGGATTGCCGTCAGGATCGCTGTCATTGCCCAACACCGGGATAATAACGGGTGTATTCGCGTTTGTGTTAGCGGTATCGTCTACAGCGACCGGTGGGCAATTGCCGATTGTTGGTGCGCTGGTCACATGCACACCATTCACATACAGATAGACATCGGCATTGGGTGCGCCAGTATTAAAGGCCACTGCCCCATTCGCCGGTACGCTGCCATTGCCATTTGCGCCACCACTTACGCTATAGGTGAAGTTTAGCCCCATCGCATTGCCGTTATAGACCTGGAACTGACCGCGTGGGCACATACCTGTCAGACGAATCTGAGCAGGATCATAATTCGGTGCCGGATTTGCAGGCGCAGCCGGAGGTGCTGGCGGTGCTGGATTCTGTGGCACGGGTGTATTCGTCGCTGGCACAGGCGTAACCGTCGGCGGTTCCGCTGTATAGGTCGGTGTCGGCGGAATCGGTGTGTTCGTCGGTGTCGGTTCAATTGACGGTTGTTCAGGTGTGAATGTCGCTGTTGGCTCCATTACAATTTCATCAGCCGGGTACAGTTGTGTATGGGGAACAATCTGTTCGCTAAAGGCGGGTCCCGACCACATCAAGCGCATTTCCGCAGCGCCTATCGCCTCATAATACTCGACGCGAATAGGAT
>CAZTLI010000067.1:1966-15027 GCA_964614375.1 uncultured Anaerolineaceae bacterium | reverse complement strand
CTGTATTCAGCGTAGCACTGTGATTACTCCAGTCATCAATCACCAACTGGTCGTTAATCCACAGCCGCACGCCATCATCAGAGGATGTACTGAAGGTATATTGCTGCGTGCATGTCGGCACAATCCATCCCGTCCAGCGCACAAAGAAACCATCAGTACCAACCTCAGGGGCCGGTGAGCCACCATCCCAGTTGAAGTCAATCCGCTGATCCACGCGCGACACAAGAAGGCTGCTAAAGCTGGCATCGCCATAGTAATCCCCGCGCAAACCCGAACCGGCTTCAAGCGCCACGCACTGATATTCCGAAGGCGGCTCAACTGGCGTTTCCTCAACGAAGGACGTGCAATCAACGCTTTCGCCAGTCGTCACGGAATTTAAATCCCGTTGTGTGGTTGAACGCCATTCATCTAGCGTAATCACGCCATTACCATAGCCATTGATAATGCGATCTGTTTCCTGATTGAACCAGACATTGTGATCAGAGTTTAAGGAATACACGAACGTATTCCAGGGCGCGAGATTCAACGTCGTTGAAAGCAGTCGTTGTGAGGCGTCAAGCCCAACGAATGTGTTATTATTCATCGACCAATGTTCACCAGCTTGTAGAATTTCTGTTTCGCCAGTGACCCAGTTCCAGTGTGTGCGCCCATTACCATTGCCGGTAATATGGATCTGACTTGACCCATTACCACATATAACATTGTTGTCGAGCGTAATATACTCCGTGTTGGCGCTCAGAATACCATAGCTCTGATTATTGCAAATGACGCTATCACGAATAGTCACGGGGCCGGGGTTACTCTCAATAAATAAACCATTAGAGAGATTGTCGCACCAACGCGCACCCTCGACGACCACATCAATCACATCCGAATCGAACCAGAAACCTCGCGTGTTATTGCCAACGGCGGTGAAATTACGCCACGTACCACCGTGAATGTGTAGATTCTTCGAGCCAGCGACAGACCAACCGGTGTAACCACCCATCACACCGCGCCAGTTGTTATAGGATGCTTCTTCACCCTCTGACAAAATGTTGTTAATGCGATAGGTATTCAGGCCAGTGCCGCCATTATAAACATAACGATTGTTACGCAGAATCACATTGGTCAGATTGGATAGGCCAATACCCGTCCAATTGTTATATCTGAACGTCGTGTTCTCCATGACAATATTGGTACCGTTTGCAATCTGTGTTCCAGTACCCAATTCAAGTGAATCGTTGTCATGTTCTATCACAAGGCCACGAATGGCAACGTTATTGCGTCCATTCACAACGAAAATGCGAGAACGGGTAGCTACCTCTACTGTAGCAGTAGACATATTCACACCACTCGGCGGAATCAGATACACACGCTGCTGCCCCTCGCTCACAAAGAAGCGTCCCGCTGCAAGGTCGCTTTGTGATAAGACTTGTCGCAGGGGTTCACCATTAACGAAAATCATTTCATGGCGACGTACAATCGGCTCAACGTCCAGATTCCAGGTTGGTGGTACGGTGGCATAACCCCAGCGATAGGGCCAATTGTGGGTATAAACACCGTTATTTCCCCGCTGCCAATCGCCCCAGATATCAGATCCCGAAATAATCGCTGTGCCGGGTTCTACGGCCTCAAAGATGATAGGCGCGTCTGTACGTCCATTGTCGCCCCAAAGATTCATTGATTCGCGGTATACACCCGGATAAATCAGTACCTTAACACCGATATTGCGTTTGTTCTCATCAACCGCAATACGCCGTCCCCGTTCGATTGTCCGCAAGGGCAGTTCGGCTGTGCCGGGATTACTGTCTGAGGACTGGGGATGTGATGGATTTACATGCACAACAAGGCGGATTGCACCATCGAGATCTGAATCAAAAGGAACAAAGCCCTCAGACCCGCTGGCAATACCACTACTGCTGAATATCGCAACGATAATAACGACCATAATAGTCAGTGATGATAGAGATAAGCTGAATTTCGTCGTCATCGTGTTCATCGCACACCTCGATTGCTTAAGAGCTTTTACATTCTTCACACTTCATTTTACATTCTTCATTTTTCTCCAATTTATTGTCAACACAAATAGCTATAAAGTACCAAGACGTTAATTTTTACTTACTTTACAAACGTAAATCAATCACAAACGCCATTAAAGTTTATCTTTCGTTACATTCGGATAGATTTCTTGCTAATCTGGTTTCTATACAATCTTCATAAATGACCCAAATCGAGCATTCGGACATTAAATTTGCACAAAATAGTAAGATTTCTAAGGCGTACAGTGGCAAAATGTTCAATAAAACATCAGGAATAGTACAAATTGGCTATACAAATTAATACTATTTGATAAATTCATTAAGGCGACCAGGGGCTAAAGATAGTGCGGGGCACAACTATGCAAAAGAAACAAATGCGTTACAATACCTCACTGTTTTGGCAGTTTGCGAATTTCATGTGGGAGATAGGCTGAACAAATGGCTGTTGATACTGATTCATTCAAAGAGATTTTATCAAAATGGGTAAGTGGCGTTACAGTGGCGACGACTATAGATGGCGAAGATTGGAAAGGCACAACTGTCAGTTCGTTTAATAGTGTCAGTCTTAGTCCACCCCTTGTACTAATCTGCCTCGACAAAAGCCTGTATACGCATCAGCTCATCACCAACAGCAAGGTATTTGCGGTCAACATCCTCAGTGAATCTCAAGTTGAAATCGGAAAAATCTTCGCGGGTATGTATCCTGATATTGAAAACCGTTTTGAGGGTCTCAACTGCATGACCAGCGTCACAGGTTCACCTATCCTACCCAATATCCTTGGCTGGCTCGATTGCAAAGTTGCACATGCTTACGATGGCGGTGACCATACGATCTTTGTCGGTGAAGTTGTCGCTGGTAGTACACAAGTTGACAGCCTCCCCCTGGCCTACTCAAAACGACAATGGGGACGCTTTGAGCCGTTTGACCCGGCATAAGCCCACTATGCACCTGTCGATAACGGTGTGACGGTATGATTGCGGGGTTGTAATCGACGTTATCACTTCAGAAACACACAAAATACATCAATCCATGACCATCGTCGGCAGCCAGATAGAAATCGTCGTTTTCCCGCTGGCACTGGTTACATCAACGTGACCTTGATGAGTATCAACGATCGCTTTAACTATCGCCAGGCCTAACCCACTACCCGGATAAGATGCTGTATTGCTGCCACGATGAAATCGCTCAAAAAGATACGGAATATCGTGATCAGGAATGCCAATTCCAGTATCTTGAACTATAAGTGAAACACCCGATCCAATAGACTCTAATTGCAACTGTATTGCCCCACCCTCTGCTGTAAATTTTAGGGCATTGTCAACCAGATTTTCCACCATACGTTCAAGATGGATTTCACTACCCAGAAGGATAATCGGTTCCTGTGGCAAATTTTCGGTATAGGTAATGTGTTTCTGCTCCGCGCGCGATGCAAAAATCTCGCTATTTTGTCGCAGCACACCCACGATATCGACAGGTTGAAAAGCCAGACAATCCATGTTGGTTTCAATTCGTGACAAATCCAGCAACGAATCGGCCAATCCTTCCAAACGTTCTACCTGCCTGAGCGCGCGTTCAAGCGTCGCGGAATCGTGCGCCTCAACCGATAATTCGATATTGGTTCGCAGTGCCGTGAGTGGCGTGTGTAATTCGTGCGCCGCATCCGCTACAAATCGGCGCAAAGCCAGTACAGTATTTTCAACTCGATGCGCCATTTCATTGAATGATGCGCTCAATTTGCCAAATTCATCGTCACGCACTAAATGGCTGCGGACTGATAAGTCACCCTCAGCCATTCGCGCGGTTGTTCGAGTCAAAGATAAGACAGGGGCAGTCACATCACGACTCATAATCCAGCCAGCGAGCGCCGCCAAAATCACAGCAACACCACTTGCAACAACCCAGGAGCGCGCGACACTATCGAGAATTTCGCTCCCGTATGCTGGCCCCTCAAAGACACGGACATACCCCAACGGATTATCATTTGTATCCAAAATATGGACGATGACAACCTGGTCGGAACGGCGTTCTTGTGTGAAAGAATCTGGGCGCTCAGTTAACACTAACCCGCCAAAGGGTACTCGCGCAATCGGCAGAAACGGAGGCGCAGCCATGCTAACGTTAATATCACCTGCTCCAGACAGAACGCCCGCCATAACACCAGCATCTGTATCCTCACCTACTGGAATACCTGTAAATGCCGCCGATTGCTCGCTATTTATAACAGCAGCCGACTCGAACACAATATTTGAGAACGGAGGGTAACTCTCACCGATCTGATTGGGATGAATAACCGTAAATGATCCACCATACCACCGACTCGCGTGGGCCGTACCTTCGTCGGGCGTCCGAACCGCGACCTCCGTCGGCATGGTAATCATCGCAAGCGCAGGTGTGCCTGAATCCACAATTACCAAACCGTCACTATCCTGTAATTGGATGCGAATGTCCGCGAAAAACCCGAGATTCCGCAGCGCAGCGCCAGAAATCGCATTCAATTTGGTACCACGTCTCAGCATATCCCCGACTATCGAACTAACGGTATATGCGTTTTCGCGCAAATAGGCCTGCTCCTGACTCACATAATAATCATTCAAGACAGCAAGCAGCACAGCCCCCAACGACAGCGCAGCGACAAACGCAATTGCGGCATACGTCATCGGCAGACGCCAGCGAATGGAATGCCAATCTATGCGACGCATCGGTTAATCCTTTGACAACCACTTCAACAGACACTAATATGCTACAGTGTGACATAAAATTCTGTCATGCAGAATAGCCAACCAATTACGAGATCGTAACCTGTGAACCAGCAAAAACGCATACTAATCATTGAAGATGATGAAGATGTCGCCCTGAGCCTCCAAACAGGGCTGGAACGTGAAGGATATAGCGTACTGTGGGAATCGACTGGCGGGGGTGGCCTCACTTGTGCGCGTGAGCATAATCCTCACCTCATTGTCCTCGACATCCGCCTACCCGACGGATCGGGATTTGATTTTTGTCGGCAAATGCGCCAGATGAAACTCAAGCAACCTATATTGATGCTCACCGCCCGTCGCGAAGAACTGGACAAAGTGCTCGGTTTGGAAATGGGCGCAGATGACTATGTGACCAAACCATATAGTCTGCAAGAACTGCGGTCTCGAATTCGCGCACTGCTGCGCCGCGCCTATGGCGAACTCGCCATGACAGATAACGAAGTCCTTCATGCAGCGGACTTAACCATTGACCGAACAGGGGGTCAGGTTATGCGTGGCGGGCAAGCTGTCAACTTAACACCAACCGAATTTCGTTTGTTGACATTTCTTGTGCAAAGCAGGGGGCAAGCCTTAACCCGCAAACAAATTCTGGACGCGGTATGGGGGTATACCGCAGACATCGAAAGCGAACGCACCGTTAATGTCCATATCCGACGTTTACGAGAGAAAATTGAACATGATCCGGGTCACCCTACCCTGATTCTCACGGTGCCCGGTATCGGTTATCGCTTCAATGACCCCTAAACAGATGGAGCGCGTCGCTTAAATATCACTATCGAAAGCGGCGGTAGTGTCAAATTCAAGCTGTGTTGCCATTGATGCCAGGCAATGGGTTCACTATGCTTGCCACCGTCATTACCCAGGTTGCTTCCACCATATAACGCAGAGTCGCTGTTGAGCACTTCGATATAGAAACCCGGTTCGGGAATTCCGACACGATAATTGTGGCGAGGCACAGGAGTGAAATTACAGACTATCACCAGAAAATCTTGTGAATCCTCTGCAAAACGCAAGTATGACAAGACGCTCTGCTCAACATCATTCGCTTCTATCCACCGAAACCCGCGCGGGTCAAAATCGAGTTCCCACAGCGACGCTTGTTGGAGATAAAAATGATTCACATCCCGCACAAATTTTTGCAAACCAGCATGTGTCGGAAAATCAAGCAAGTGCCAATCAAGACTACGCGCCTCGCTCCATTCGCGCCATTGCCCAAATTCTTGCCCCATAAAAATCAACTGCTTACCGGGATGTGTGGTCTGATAGCCGTGCAGTAAGCGCAATGTCGCAAACTTCTGCCACCAATCACCGGCGACTTTGTTCATCAACGAGCCTTTTCCATGTACAACCTCATCATGCGAAAGTGATAATACAAAGTTTTCACTGAACGCATACATCAGAGAAAATGTCATTGTGTGGTGATGATAGCGCCGATATACCGGATCAGTTTGAATATAACTGAGGGTATCGTGCATCCAGCCCATATTCCACTTCATAGTAAATCCCAAACCACCCAGATATGTCGGACGCGAAACCATAGGCCACGCTGTCGATTCTTCTGCAATGGTTATCACTCCGGGACACTCCGCATGAATAACTGCATTCGCTTCCTGGATAAACTGAATCGCTGCTAAATTCTCGTTACTGCCATACTCGTTGGGTATCCACTCGCCATCCTTACGACCAAAATCCAGGTACAGCATTGACGATACAGCATCGACACGCAGCCCATCAATATGATATTTCTTCGCCCAGTATAAGGCATTAGCAATCAAAAAATTACGCACCTCGTTGCGTGCATAATTGAAAATATACGTCCCCCAGTCAGGGTGTTCGCCTTGACGCGGGTCAGCATGTTCATAAAGATGTGTGCCATCAAAATAACTCAGCCCATGACCATCTTTCGGAAAATGTGCAGGTACCCAATCGAGAATGACACCAATTTCATGTTGATGACACTGGTCAACCAGATACATAAAATCCTGAGGTGAACCAAAACGACTTGAGGGCGCAAAGTATCCCGTTACTTGATACCCCCACGAGGCATCCAGCGGATGTTCAGCCACAGGCATAATTTCAATATGCGTGAATCCCATATCTTTGACATACGCTACCAGCTTATCAGCCAAATCGCGGTACGTGAGCCAGTAGCCATTTTCCTTGCGCTGCCATGAGCCAAGATGCACTTCATAAATGGACATTGGAGAATTTAGCGGATCACGTTTCTTGCGCGCTTCCATCCACACCCCATCCTGCCATTCATACGTTTCCAGATTTGTGACCATGGATGCCGTTCGCGGGCGCATTTCTGCAAAAAAGCCATAGGGGTCTGTTTTTTCGGCACGATAGTTGTTCTGGCGTGACCGAATTTCAAACTTGTATTTATCCCCTTCACTCAGTCCGGGGATAAATAGTTCCCATACACCACTTTGCCCGTGAGTCCGCATCGGATGAAAGCGCGTATCCCAGCCATTAAAATCACCAATCACACTGACTTTATACGCATTCGGTGCCCAAATCGCAAAGTTAACCCCTGTTATGCCATCAACTTCGCGTAACTGTGCGCCTAGACAGTCATAGCTATTCCAATGACGCCCTTCACCCAACAGGTAGAGGTCATAATCAGTCAGTAAAGGCGGAAATAGATATGGACTATAAAACGCGATTTCGCCCCCATCTTCTAACTGAGCGATAAATTGATAATCCAGCTTACCGCGTTGACCAGCTACTGTGATTTCAAATAATCCAGCATCGTGAAGACGAGTCAATTCTTTGCGTCGCGTTTGTTTCCCAGACGCCATTAGCACAAACACTTTTTTAGCATCGGGGCGAAAGATGCGTAGCGAGATCTTCTTTGCACCCACTTCATGAGCACCCAATAAATCAAATGGCGCGCCATGATCGCCATTAATTAACGATTGAAGTGCATTGGGATGTATTTGTCCAGTCATGGAACACCTGCCAATTAACGAACGGTATATGTCGCAAGATTATAACCAATACATCCAATCTACCGAAGTAAGTCGGACATATTCAACCTTATCCCGGTATAAGCCCGAAATAGAGGCAAAAAGTCTTGACACTGATGATACAGGATGCTATGCTATTGTCCACTTTAGGGGGCGTGGTGTAGCGGTTAACATATCGGCCTGTCAAGCCGAAGATCGCGGGTTCAAATCCCGTCGCTCCCGAATCAGCCATCCAGGTGGTGGCATCTGGCGTCAAGTCAAGTGAACTTGGCGCTTTTTGTTTGTCCCCACCGGATTCTTCCCAACGTCTGCCAGCAATCATATAAAGAGCATGAACCACACACAACCCCTTCTCTCTGCCTATAAACAGGGGCTTGTAGTTCACCGTCTAAGGGGTGTCCGCGTCTGGAGCATTGACTGACCCCGGCACTCTATGCAAAACTGATGACCATTCCGGGCAATAATATCCCGTTTCGCTGGTTACTTCGTTCCAAAACATTCTTGAAATCATCAATGGGCTTTGGCGGCTGTTACCACGATTCAACGCGCATAAATGAGGACTTCATCAAGCGCTATATTCAGCCATTACGTGAAGATAAACGGCGATTACTCGGCGCATCACGCTATCTCAGCATTGGGCTTGATTTCAAACTCATTGATGGTCTAACGAGGATTCACAACCGAATTACCGTTCCCGTGCATTTTATCTGGGGTGCAGCCGACCCGACGTTTCCAATCGCGCCGGCGAGACGGATGATGCAGGATTTTCCTAATTGCATGGGTATGACAGAAATCGCAAACGGGAAACTACTCGCTCATGAAGAATTTCCACAACCCACAGCAACTGCCATCAAAGCATTCTTAGAGGAAAACGATTGAATTTCAGGAATTGCCAATTACAGAAAGTTAGCCTTAAATAACGACACCCGTTGTAGTCCCCGCATCTTCTGAAAATCATCACCAGCCATCGCCGACTGGATCGTGGCATGGGTATCTATTACTCGTACCCCAAACAGCACATCCACGCCATACGTGAACAATCGCGGCGAGAGCGGTGTGCTCGGCCCCATGATGACGACAGTAGTCGTCGCCCCCACATACGACAGAATCGCATCCAGCGTGTGATTGATGATGGTACTGCCCGTAATTGCGACAATATCCATCTGTGGCAGCAGATGTGGCATATCATTCGCCCCATACTCTCCCGCTGTGGGCTGCTGCTCGAACACACAAATCTGTTTCGCATGGGGGCGGATTTCATCATCGACAAAGGGGAAACGTCCAAAAATCGCGATACAGCGGCCTTTTGACTGTGCCGATAACCAGTCCGCCGCATCCTCATCGGACAGCATTTCGGCAGGCGGTTGCAGCACCGCATTCAACACCGCCACGCTAATAGTCGCCGTGATGTTGGTGTGGGATGCCAACATATCCGCAAGTGAGGGTCTATCGGAGAAATGCAATCGCTGACCGATATGAAACACAGACTCCTGCGGAATCTGCTGGGGTGTGGAGGCCACGCCCGCACGGTCGCTATCGGACAGGTGCGCCAGTGTCCAATTCTTGCCGATATAGACATCTACCGCTGGCAAGTCTGCTGGCAGGTCATCCAGCAAACTCTTGAGAATCGTCATGATTCCTGTTCTGTGGTCAGATAAGAATGTGGGTTTTTATCAAACGATGATTTGCAACCCGCGCAGCAAAAATAATAGGTCACGCCGTCGTGCTGCGAGTGATATTGTGCGGTGGCGATGGTAACCTCCATGTGGCATACGGGGTCGATGGCGATGGTCGGCGTGCGTGTGATGAACTGCTCTGGATTTTTAGAGAATGTCAGCTTGCAGCCATTGCAGCAGAAGTAATAGGTCGTGTCCTCATAGGCGTAGTACGCTTTAGCTTTCTCAATTTCGACTTCCATGCCGCATACCGGGTCAATCGCAATGCCAGATGCCACTTCTTCTTGCGAGATAGGCTGCTTTTCAGTGAGCATTTCAGCGATGAGCGCGTCCCAGTCCAGGCTGACGGGTTTGCTGCGTCGCAACTGGACGATTTCCGCCATGATACTCAGGGCGATTTCGTCGGCGTGCTGCGCCTGAATATCCAGTCCGGCGGGCGCTTTCAGCGGTGTCAGGTCATCATCGGTCAAACCCTGATTTTTGAGATACTCAACCACTGAATCAAACCGCTTACGGCTGGCGACCAAACCCACATAACGGGGCTTGCCTTTTAAGACGTGTTCGAGCGCAGCTTCATCATAATTGCCATGTGACGCGACCACGACAAAGGTCTGCGGACGTATCTGGTCGATGACCGCGCCGAGACTATCCAGAACCGTCTTGGCGTGCGGGAATGGTGTCCCGGTCTTTTCGGGGTCAACGCCAATCACGCGATAGCGCATAACCTCCCCGATTTGCATCAGCGCCAGCGCGACGGGCATTGTGCCAATGACTAGCAATTGGGGCTGCGGTAGATGCGGCTCAATGAAAATTTCGAGCGCGCCCTCGCTGTAACACGTCATCGGAAAGTGCATCAGGCCGGCACGCGCGGAGGCCGGGTCGTTTTCGTTGGAGATGCGAATGAAGCGGCTTTTATCTTCGCGCATCGCCGTTTTCGCCTCGCTGATGACTGTCGGTTGGGCACAGCTACCCCCAATCCAGCCATATAACTGACCATCAATCGTGATGAGGGCTTTGTCGCCCGGTTTGCCCGAAGTAGGTTTTTCGGCATGGACAACCGTCGCTGTGGCATAGGGTATGCCGCGTTCAGTCAATTCCAGGGCTTTGCTGAAATACTGGTCAAACATCGTCTTTTACCTTTAGCCTCAATCACGAATAGATGTAAACGGGAGAGAACACACCGCCCTCCCCCGATTCTGGTTATAGATAGTGTTTATGTCACTCGCCCACACCCGCGTCGCGCAAGGCTTTCCAGACTTTCTCTGGTGTGATGGGAATGTCGATATGCCGCACGCCCAGGTGCCACATTGCATCCACAACAGCGTTGGCAATCGCAGGTGGCGCGCCCACTGTTGGCGACTCGCCTACACCTTTTGCGCCCAGCGGATGATGCGGCGACGGGGTAATCGTGTGCCCGGTCTCCCACTTGGGGGATTCTACTGCTGTTGGCAGCAGATAATCTGCCAGAGTCCCGGTCAGGCAAGTGCCATTTTCATCGTAGACAATTTCTTCGTACAGTGCCGGAGCCAGACCCATCGTAAGACCACCGTGAACTTGCCCCTCGACCACCAGCGGATTGATGATATTACCGCAGTCATCAATCGCGACAAAGCGCCGGACATGCACCTCACCCGTACCGCTGTCGATGTCCACAACGGCAATGTAGCTACCAAAGGGGAATGTCAGGTTGGGTGGATTGTAGTAGTCTGTCGCTTCCAAACCTGCTTCAATGTCCGGTGGATGATTGGTATACGCAGCAAAAGCGATGTCCTGAATGGTCTTGGCCTGTTCGGGTGACCCCTTCACCTGCCACTGATTGACGTTCCATTCGAGGTCATCTTCTTTGACCTCCAGCAGATGCGCCGCGATCTTACGCGCTTTGGCTTTGATTTTACGCGCTGCCATCGCCGCAGCCGCACCCGCAGTCGGTGTCGAACGGCTAGCATACGTCCCCAGACCATAGGGCGCGGTATCGGTGTCCCCTTCTTCAATTTCGATGTCGGCGGCGGGCAGTCCGAGTTCCTCTGCAATGATCTGTGCATAGGTCGTCTCGTGCCCCTGCCCCTGAGACTTTGTGCCAAAGCGCGCCAGTGCCTTGCCAGTGGGGTGGATGCGGATTTCCGCTGAATCGAACATCTTGATGCCGAGGATGTCGTAATCCTTCGACGGGCCAGCGCCAACAACTTCGGTAAAGCTGGATATGCCAATGCCCATCAGTTCACCGCGCGCCCGCTTTTCGGCCTGTTCTTTGCGGAGGTCGTCATAACCGATCATGTCCATCGCCTTTTGCAGCGCCGCGTGATAATTGCCACTGTCATATTCCCACCCGGTCGGCGATTTATACGGGAACTGCTCCGGCTTGATGAAGTTATTCATGCGGAATGTTGCCGGGTCGATATTGAGGTCATGCGCCATAATGTCCGCCATACGCTCAATCATGTGGACGGCTTCTGTCACACGGAACGAACAACGATAGGCCACGCCACCCGTCGGTTTGGTCGTGTAAACCGCATCGACGTTCACATGCGCCGCTTTCATGTCATACGAGCCGGTGCAGATGCTGTACAGCCCGGCTGGAAACTTCGATGGGCTGGCCTGACCGTCAGTGCAGCCATTATCGGCTAGCGTATGCACGCGCAGTCCGGTGATTTTGCCGCTGCTGTCGGCTGCCATTTCCGCTGTGATGTGATAGTCGCGGGCAAACGAATCCGCCTGCAAATTCTCGCTGCGGTCTTCAATCCATTTCACGGGCTTGCCAATCAACAGACTCGCCACCGCGCACACCACATAACCGGGATAGACAGGTACTTTGCCACCAAATCCACCGCCAATATCCGGCGCAATCACCTGTATTTTGTGTTCTGGCAGACCACTCACCAGCGCGAAGACGGTGCGAATGGCATGTGGGGCCTGTGAGGTCATATAAAGCTGCATCTTGCCCGTCGCTGGATTGTAATTCGCGACCATACCACACGTCTCGATAGATGCGACGTGGATGCGTGGCAGATACATATACTGCTTAATAGTATGTGCCGCCTCGGCGAAGACTTTATCGGTGGCTTCCTTATCGCCCGCTTCCCAGTGCCAGTCGAGGTTGGTCTTGACCTCTTTGTCATCGCGGACAATGACCTTATCTTCCATTGCTTTAAATGGGTCAACCACTGGCTCTAGCGGTTCATATTCGACGATTACCTTTTCGACCGCATCCGCCGCCAGATAACGCGCTGTCGCGATCACACAGGCCACTTCCTGTGCATAGTAGACGACCTTCTCGACAGGCAGCACCATCTGCGTATCGGATTGCAGTGTGGGCATCCAGTGCAGGTTATGCGCCGCAAGGTCTTTGCCTGTGATGACAGCGAGGACACCATCCATCGCCAGGGCTTCAGTGGCGTCGATACTTAAAATTTTTGCATGAGCATAAGGGCTGCGAACGATGTCCATATAGAGCATACCGGGCAGCTTAATATCATCGATGTAATTACCTTTACCCTGTAGAAAACGCGGGTCTTCCTTACGCTTCATCCGGTGACCCATGCCGCCGATTTCCGCCGGAGTCGTCACACGAATTTCTTCAGTTGTTTCTACCTGTGCCGATACACCTTCCGGCTTTTCGGAATGATACTCGGTACGAT
>CAZTLI010000067.1:0-1866 GCA_964614375.1 uncultured Anaerolineaceae bacterium | reverse complement strand
GTTTCTACCTGTGCCGATACACCTTCCGGCTTTTCGGAATGATACTCGGTACGATTTTCCAGTTGATATGGCTTATCGGGCTTATGATAGGTCATGATTAACTCTCCCCTGTCGCAATTTTATCGGCAGCGTATTGGATAGCTTCGACAATCTTATTGTAGCCCGTGCAGCGGCATAAATTACCCGATATACCCCAGCGTATTTCCTCTTCGGTAGGATTGGGAATTTTTTCCAGCAGATGCTTGGCGCACATAATCATGCCCGGTGTACAGAACCCACATTGCAGGCCATGCTTTTCCCAGAAACCCTCTTGCAGCGGATGCAATTGCCCGTTCTGTGCGACTCCTTCAATCGTCTCGACGCTTCTGCCATTCGCTGTCGCCGCGAAAACGGTACAGCTTTTGACCGCGCGCCCATCCATAATCACCGTACACGCGCCACAACTGGTGGTGTCACAGCCGATGTGCGTCCCTGTCAATTCGAGGTCTTCCCGAATGAAATGGACAAGCAGCGTCCGTGACTCAATCTCGCGCGTAACAGCCTGTCCGTTGACCGTAATGGTTACAGTTTGTCTAGTCATTTTAATCTCCCTACCCCGCACGCTCTACCGCTTTACGCAGCGCACGTTTGAGCAACACACGAGTCAAATCACGTTTGTATTCCACCGAACCGCGCAAATCCGCCGCCGGGTCACATTCCGCAGCAGCAGCACGACCCGCCTCTTCGAGTACCTCATTGGTGAGCTTTTGGCCGACGAGAATCTGCTCCGCATTGGTCGCACGCATCGGCACGGCACTGACATTGGTCAGACCCACCCGCGCCCCCGTGCAGGTATCGCCATCAAGCGTGATTTGAACCCCTACCGCGCTGATGGCATAGTCCCCGACCTTACGTTCTAATTTGACATATGCACCACTAGAATTTGCAGACGGACGTGGTATACGGATTTCGGTCAGCACTTCATCATCATTGAGCGCGTTTTCAAACAGCCCGGTGAAGAAATCATCAATGGCGATTGTGCGTGACCCATTCGGGCCCGTCGCAACGACTTGCGCGTTGTAGGCCAACATCACTGCGGGATGATCATTGGCGGGGTCGGCATGAGCAATGTTGCCGCCAACAGTCGCCATATTCCGCACCAGCGGATCGCCAATTACACGCGCGGCGTCCGCCAGCAGTGGATAGTGTGTTTGGACATGTACGGAATCTTCAAGCTGCGCCTCGCGGGTCATCGCCCCAATCGCGAGATGCCCGTTATCTTCACGTAGATAATCGATGCCTTTAACAGTATTGAGATCAATGATTATGGCAGGAACAGATAATCTAAAACGCATCGCCGGAATTAAGCTCTGCCCACCCGCGAGGATTTTGGCATCAAAGCCGTGTTCTGCTAACAAATTGGCAGCTTCAGCAACTGATGAGGGTGCAATATAAGTAAATTCACCCGGAATCATATATTATTCCTTTCCTTTCCAACAACATTAATTAACGAAAGCTATTGCGTAAACAGCAGTCCCCCCTTCTCGATAACTTCTAAAATCGCAAATTTGAAAATTATTGCGCCGCTTCTATACGTTCCTGAATACGCTTCGCCAATGAATTCAGGCTCTGCTTAGCGATTGCTTTAGCGGCAATATCCAACAAACGCTGTCCAACGGTAGCAATTCGTCCGCCTACTGTCGCATCGCCAATGTAGAACATCCTCGTTACACTGCCATCATATTCTAGACGGACGGACCCCTCACCTGTGACATGCCCAACGGGACCCTTCCCCTTCATAGTCAGTGTATAACTTTCGGGTGGACATAATTCCGACAATTGAATAGAACCTTCAAATCGACCAGTCACAGGCCCCACCTTAACCAC
>CAZTLI010000066.1:0-16690 GCA_964614375.1 uncultured Anaerolineaceae bacterium | reverse complement strand
AAATCAAGACGGATAACACCATCCGTCTGAACAAGCGCCAACGGCGTACACGCTAGGCAAGCGCTAAGGCAAGTTTGAACCGATTTCGTCCATCGTCCGTATAAAGCAGTACCACCGATGTATATAAGGAGAACCATCATGAACTTGAACTATACCCAGAGCAAAGCCGTCGCCGATGACAGATTACGCGCACTCACCCGCGAGCTGGTCAATCGTCCGGTGCAGACCGAAGAACTGCTCCCGCGCAAACGTCGCCGCAGCCGTGCATAGAGAGGTCACAATGTACATTCATCGTAAACCACTTCATGCCGACGACAGCCTCGAATTGAATCGCCCCCAACCCATCGAACGGCGTTCATCCTAAAAGAGCGCCGTTTTTGTTACCTACTGCGGAATCTTGCAGACGCCATCCCCACATTCCGGTAACTCCACACCAAACCAGCGGTTAATCCGATAACGGTGACGCGCCACAAAGCGATAGACCTTATTCCCCAGCCAATTCATACCCGGCAGCAGCAATATTACCCACACCGGCAGTCCCAGCGGCAGTTCGCGCAGCATACGACGTATCGCAGCATAGCCCGCGCGCGGCGCATGACCGGGTTCGATGACGTGCATCTCGCCCATAAGCGCATCATAATCAAGCTGTGGATACCGTGCGTGTCGCGTCTCGGTATCGTGTATATCGAGGAATTCGACGCGGTTGAACCAGTCCAGTGCCCGCACAATTCGACGTGAGGATTGGCAAATCACACAGTGTCCATCATAGAGGGCGGTCAGGGGCATAAGTGTACTCCGGGGCTAGCTTGTGAATATTGTAGCAAAATAAGCCGAAATTTGTCCAGAATCGTGACCGATGGCAGATGCACAAGTACAAGCAGGGTATACGCCTACAACATGGAAGGTATATCTGCGTATAATAGAGCAAATGGGACGCGAAACCAACGACAGGACTGCCGATGAGTCGGCCACAGAATTACATCATTGTTGAAGATGAAGAAGACGAACAGGAAAAACGCGGGTGTTCTGGTTGTGTCTGGGGAATCGGTGGCGCGGCGGGGTGTATGGGGCTTATGGTCATCATCATCCTCGTGCTGCTGCTGCTGGGTGCGACGACGGTCGATAGCATCATCGGCGGGGTTCGCAGCATCTTCAACCCCGAAGTCGATACACAAATCACCACCGTTGTCCTCGAACGCATCCAGAATATCAGTTCGCTGCGGACGACGACCTATAATTTTACGGGTATCGTCACCAGTGAACGCGATATGCCCGGTATCCTCGCGGCACTGTATGGGGATCGGCTGGTGATGATGGCGGTAGGACGGGTTGAAGCGGGAATCAACGTGGACGAGATTAATGCCGGGTCGATCACCGTCGATGGCAATCGCCTGACCGTTCGGATTCCGTACCCGGTGATTATCAATTGTTTTCTGGACGAAGACGCCTCGTATGTCATTTCACGCGATACCGGGTTGTTTGCATCACCGCTGCCCAACCTCGATCAAGAGGCGCGCCGCTTCGCCATTCGCCAATTTCGGAATACTGCTGTCGAAGATGGCATCCTCGACAGCGCGCGAACACAGGCCGAAGGCGCGATTCGCGAGATTATTCTGCTCGGTTTACCGAGTGTCTCTGAAGTAAGTGTCGAAACCCTGCCACAACAGGGCGAAATTATCTTTCCACCTGGTTGTGGCGATGGCTAACAGCAATTCAAATCGCGTGAACTTTATTCCGCGTCACCATTTGGCACATGCCATAGGCGCACGGTGTTATCGCCACTGCCGGATGCCAGCAGCGTCCCTGATGGATTAAACGCCAGGGTGAGGACGGGTTTTTCGTTGCCTTTGAGAATGCCGAGTTGTTCAGCTTTATCCACGTCCCATAACATAATTTGATTATCGCGCCCGCCCGATGCCAGCAGTGTGCCGCCCGGCGCAAACCCGACACTATCCGCCCCTTTATAATGCGCCTGAAACAAAGCGGCCTGCTCACCGTCGTATAAATCCCACAGACGGATGGTCATATCTTTACTGGCGGAGGCGACCTGTGTCCCACCCGGACTGACGGCAAGCTGGCGTACCCAATCGTCATGTTGACCGAGCACTGTCCCTTTGGTCTTTTCTTTCAAATCCCACATACGGAGGGTGCGGTCACGACTGCCCGATACCAGCAGATTGCCATTTAAGCCAAAAGCCACACTGGTGACTTCTTCGGTATGCCCTTCCAGCACAGGGCGCGATTCGCCGGAATCGAGTTCCCACACGCGCACGGTGCGGTCTGCGCCTGCCGACGCAATCAACAGACCATCGGGACTGACCGCCACACTTTCGACAGAATCTTCATGCCCTTCGAGTACGGCTTTGCATGTGCCTTCGCCGACATGCCAGACGCGAATGGTCATATCAGCGCTGCATGAGACCAGCAGGCGACTATCCGGGCTGAAGGCGATGTCTTTCACGGGGCCATCGTGTCCATCTAACGCTTGACTCGGCGCACCGCCAAATGTGTCGAGATACAACCAGATACCGAGCGCATCGGCAATCGCCAGCACATGACCGTCTGGCGACCAGCGGACTTGCGAAATCCAACCCCGCCGTACCGCAGCCAATTCTTGTAATGATGCCGCATTTTCCAATGTAATGACTTGATTAGAAACCATAACTCTCCCCCGCGCGAATGAAACATAGATAATGTCATCTATTATATTGCCACAATCGGGCCGGATGAAACGGTATCAATGTCGTTACACTTGCAATAATCCTGTAAACGCCAGTATGCAGGCCGAATATCCGCTTTTTCTTATACGCCTCAAAGAATCTGAGGCTTCAAGTGTATTTCAAACGGAGAATGTGCTATCATCAACTCAGGATAAGACTCATGGCAACCACATGAAAGTTGTAGCACAGATACATGACGCAAATTCTTCTCATCCGGCATGCCGTCAACGATTTTGTCAAAACAGGGAAGTTAGCCGGGTGGACGCCGGGTGTCCATCTGAATGAGGAAGGTCAAGCACAGGCCGCAGCCTTAGGGAAGCGTCTGGCGAACGCGCCGATTGACCATATCTATGCCAGTCCGTTAGAACGCACTATGGAGACGGCACAGGCAATTGTGGCACATCATCCCCATTTACAAATCGACGTGAATGAGGAAATTGGCGAAGTGCGCTATGGCGATTGGGAAGGCGAGAAAATTTCCCACCTCAGCCGCCGCAAAATGTGGCAGGTGGTGCAAGAATATCCCTCGCGCGCCTATTTCCCGAATGGCGAGACCATGCGTGGCGTTCAGAATCGGATTGTCAATGCGATTGAGACGATGGTCGCGCGCCATCCACAGCAAATGGTCATCGCTGTGCTGCACGCGGATTTGATCAAAATGGCCCTGGCGCATTATCTGGGGATGCACCTGGACAACTTTCAGCGGATTGTCGTATCGCCGGCATCGATCAACGTCTTGCTGCTGGGGCACAGCCGCCCGTTCGTGGCGGCGATGAATGATGTGGCGCATGTATTAGAATTGGAAAAACAACACCGCGAGGCACATAAAGCTGAGGCGGAAGCGGAACACGTCGCGACCTGACCTGAATAACCGGAAAGACACAATAACTGCGTATGGCTGGAACGGAAATCGAACTCGACCCGGTGGATTTTATCACCATCGACACAATCGGACCCAAAGGAAAGCGCATTTTCTATTTGCAGGCTGGGCAGGGCAGCCAGATCGTCTCGCTGGTCATCGAAAAAGAACAGGCCTGGGCGCTCGGCGAGGCCATCCGTGAATTGATTGATGAATTGGATAAGCGCGATGCCTTGTCCACAGAAGTGAATCTCGATACGCTCGATATGGCGCTGCGCGAACCGATTGAGCCGTTATTTCGAGTCTCGCAGATGGGATTAGGCTACGATGAAGAGCGCAAAATGGTGATTCTCGTCGCGCAAGAACTGGTCACGCGCGCCGTTGACGATGATGACCTTGTGGGTAATCTTGGCGCTGATGAAGACGACGATGCGATCCAACCCGATGTGGTGAAAATGGCCTGTACCCGCGAACAAATGCGTGCCCTCAGCGATTATGCCATTGTCACGGTTAAATCTGGACGCGCCGACCCCAAACAGAATGGGCGGATAATCTATTACTGGACGTAATGGACGACCACGAACACATTCCCGAACCCGAATCGCCTAACGACGCTTCCGCCAGTGAGTTGGATACCACACCCATCACACTGGAACAGGCGCTCATTGTATTGAGTAAGGGCAGCATCGAGGTGGAACATGGGATGCTGCGCTACAGCTCCAATTACACCTTCCTGCTCTCGGCCTGTTATGAGAATGTGACTATTCCCGTCGTGTATAAACCACAGAAGGGCGAACGTCCGTTGTGGGACTTCCCCGATGGCACCCTCTGCAAGCGCGAAGTGGCGTCGTTCCACACCTCACAGGCATTGGACTGGCAAATTGTCCCGCCGACGGTGCTGCGCGATGGGCCACGCGGATTAGGATCAATGCAATTTTTTGTTGACCATGACCCGGAACACAATTACTTCTCATTTGATGAGCGTATGATTCCACAGTTGCAGCGTATGGTCGCATTTGATGCCATCGCCAACAATGCAGACCGCAAAGGCGGGCATTGTCTGGTCGATGCGGCGGGGCATCTGTGGGGCATTGATCATGGTCTGACGTTTCACTATCAGCACAAACTCCGCACGGTCATCTGGGATTTTGCCGCCCAACCCATCCCCGAAGCCATCCTCGCCGACATTGAGAAATTGTGTATGGCGCTGGATGATGCTGATGGCGACTATCGTAAAACGATGGCGGATTTGATGGCGCAGCGTGAAATCGACGCTTTGCAAGGGCGCGTCGACAAATTGCTGCAAACCCGCCGCTATCCCAAACCCGGTCCCGGCCCCAATTACCCCTGGCCTCCGGTGTAATACCAATCAGGTTTAAATGAGTTGTGCGTGGGCTGATGGTCTTGAACGAAATAATCAGGCAACACCGTTTTTTGCGGACACAGCCTGCTGCGTCCCCACGAAAAATGACGGTTGTGAATGGATTTGTAGGCGCAACGACACGCCGTGTCCGCTGACCCGATTAAATTGTTAACTTGCATCAAGCCCACAGTCGCAAACCGGATGTTCATTCTCTTGATTGGCATCCTTTCCACACTATTTTTTAATGTCAGCGTCGGGACATAGCGCTTTGCGCCATCCCTTTAGACGCGGTATATTTATGAAGACGATGTTAAGAACAGGTTAAATTGTGTTAATGTGCATTGTTGCACTTTTTACGCCGATACAACCTGTTTGACCACAGCATCCCCTAAAATTACCGCGAGTCGCCATGTGACTCTCTGTTCATTCTTTTTAAGGAGGCTCTATGTTTCGCAAACTTCGCATTGTATTCCTGGCACTATTCCTGCTTGCCATCGCCATTCCCGGATTGGTGGCACAGGACGATACCTATAATCTGACCATTATGCACACCAACGATGTCCACGCCGCCCACGAACCGAGTGGCGATGGCGATGGTGGGGCAGCGCGTCAGGCAACCGTCGTTAACCAGATTCGGGCTGAAGTCCCTAACAGCCTGCTGCTAGATGGTGGCGACCGTTTCACCGGGACCCTGTTCCATGTGCAGTGGCAAGGGCAAGACAGCGCCCAGATTATGAATATGATTGGTTACGATGCCATGACGCTGGGTAATCACGAATTTGACAATGGTGATGCGGTGCTGGCGGCGTTTATTAACGCGGTCGATTTCCCTGTCGTGACGGCTAATGTCGATTTCAGCGAATCGCCCACGCTGGCGGGCCTCGTGCAACCCTATGTCATCCTCGAAGTTGGCGGTGAACAAATCGGCATTATCGGTCTGGTCACGCCTGAATCCGAAATCCTGTCCTCGCCGGGCGATGAACTGGTCTTTAACTATGACCTGATTGGCGTTACCCAGTCGATGGTTGATGAATTGAGCGCACAAGGTGTGACCAAAATTATCTTGCTGACACATATCGGCTTTATGGCAGACCAGCTTGTGGCACAGGGCGTCAGCGGTGTCGATGTCGTCGTCGGCGGTCATACCAATACGTTCCTCAGCAATCGTTATGCAGGCGCAGAGGGTGATTATCCCCTCGTGTTGGAAAGCGCCAGCGGTGAACCTGTTCTCGTCGTGCAGGCCAGCACCCGCATACTCTATCTGGGGCGTTTGGATGTGACGTTTGATGCCAACGGCGTCCTGACTAACTGGGAAGGCGATGCGATTCTGCTATCGCGCTACATCCCGGCTGATCCCGATGTGTCGGACCTCGTAGCCGGTCTGGCTGAACCGATTGCCGATCTGCGTTTGCAACCCGTAGGCGAGGCAGCCGTAGACCTTGACGGCGAACGTACAACCTGCCGCTTTGCCGAATGCACGATGGGCAATGTCATCACGGACGCGCTGCGCGAGGCCACAGGCGCAGACATCGCTGTGACCAATGGCGGTGGTATTCGCGCCAGCATCCCCGCCGGGCAGGTCACGCTTGGCAACGTGCTTGAAGTGCTGCCATTTGGCAACCTCGTCAGCACCTTTGAGTTCACAGGGGCGGACGTGTGGGCGATGTTTGAAAACAGCGTGTCGCGCGTGGATGTCGATGAGGGCACAGGCCGCTTCCTGCAAGTGTCCGGCGCGCGCTATACCTTCGATGCCAGTCAAGCGGTCGGCAGTCGTATTGTCAGTGTCGAAGTCTGGCAAGATGGCGCATGGGTAGCGCTCGATTTAGAGGCGACTTATCGTATTGCGACCAACGATTTCGTTCGCACGGGTGGCGACGGCTATGATGTGATGGCCGAAAACGCGATCAATGCCTATGATCAAGGTAGCCCGCTGGATGTGGTACTGGCTGACTATATTCGCGCAAACAGCCCTATCAGCGCCGAACTCGAAGGCCGTATCACCGAAGTCACACCTGAATAGACCTCAAATTCATCTTCAACGTAAACTGTCGTATCACAGGAGTGCTGGCTGGCACTCCTGTTCATTTCCAGGTGCGCGGGGGGTCATTACCGTATCACACGCCTGTGGAAAACCTAATCGTGACCGGTTCGCAGACCGTCGATCATCCGCGCGAGGGCGTCACCAAAGCGTTGGGCTTCATCGTCTGTGAGGTACTGGGCGAAGTGCTGTTCTATCCCCGCGCCATAGACCCGCCATGCGGTTCGTAATGCTTGCAGACCCGCTTCGGTAATCACCGCGAATGCACCGCGCCGATCCTGCTCGGCACTTTCGCGCAGCAGCAGCCCTGCTTTTTCTAACTTATCCACTAGCCGCGTTAAACCGCTGCGGCTGAGCACCACGTTATCCGCCAAATCGCTCATCCGCAGGCGATGGTCGGGCGCTTCTGCCAGTTCAATCAGCACATCATACCAATTGAGCGGAATCAATTCCGCCTCCATCAGGTCGCGATTGAGACGGTCTATAAGCAGGGCATGGGCGGTGATGAAGTGCCGCCACGCCCGCAAATGAATTTCATCAGGTCGTCTGGACATGACGATATTCTAACCCAAAGTAGTTGCATGTGCAATCAGTTTATTGTATAGTCTATTTAATTGCGCGTGCAACTACAATATAAGATAAGGTTGTATATGCAACCAGAATGGATGTGAGGAACAACCCATGAAACAACCCCTATGCAACGTGAATGACATTCCCGACAGCGGCGCGAAGACGGTCGATTTCTTTGGGCGCGAAGTGCTGGTGTATAAATCCGGCGGCAAACCGCGGGCGCTGGTCAATACCTGTTTACATCTCGGTGGCCCGCTGCAAAAAGAAGGTGACAGGCTGGTCTGTGCATGGCATGGTGCAGTATATGCCTGCCATGACGGTAAACATCTATCGGGTCCCGGTAATCGCCAGTCCCGGTTGATGTTTTTGCCGACGCGCGTTGAAGATGGCATTTTGACTTACGTCTACGGTGACTAAGCGCGCAACAAGAAGGGTGAACGGCTTGCATCGTTCACCCTATCCATTTACTGAGCACGGGTGTGATTACCCGTCGCGCGGGGGTGGTTGGAAGAGGGCGGCGTTCCACATCCGGTCAACAGGTGTGACCGTCTCCGTCGTGGATTGAATATCCAGCGCGAAGGTTGTGTGCTGGCACGAGTCCGGGTTGTCGTCATAGGATGGATTGAAGACCATGAGATAGACATAATCATAACCATCGGTATTAATGACGCCTTCACGCCCTAGCCGATAGGCTTCGGCGTCTGTCCCGCGTATAGCAACCGCCCAGAGTTCCAGCCCGCCGCCATCATTGGTCAAGAAGATGCGATAGGAATCGGGCGATAAATCCAGTTCCAGATACGACGCGCCCAATTCTTGCACGCCACTGCCTGTAGTTGTCCAGCGTCCGATGCGGCTGATAACCCCTTGCAGCGGGACAGTCGAAGCGAATACACCGGGCACTTGATAATCCAGCACCAGATTTTGAATGCGATACCGGGCGACGGCGCTGGGCACAGTATCATCGTATTTATCGAGCGTCGTTGCGAGCGCCCCGAAACCTTCGCCCGTGGCGATATTCGACCACAATTGGAATACGAAATCTTCACCATATTCATCAACCATCGCCTGCATAAACAGCCAGTCACCATATTGCAGCGACCCGTGCCGGGGGTCTTGCGATTCGGTGCCGAAGCAGATGTCTTGATTTGCCATGTTGTATTCGGAGAAGGTGCGCGCATCCTGATGCAGGGCGTTCACGCGCGTTTGCACATAGACCGCTGAGGCTTCATAGTACCATCCATGCGAGTCGTGACGGTCATAACCGAATTGAATCGCGTGATGAAATTCATGCGCGATGACAGTAAAGACCATGCTCAAGCTGCGTTCATCGGTCTCGCTGAAGTCGTTTTCGAGGACGATGTAACTGGGGGCGGCGTTCGTTTCGATAATGGACGTCAGCGGATTGTCGCCAACGGATTGTTCCGGTACAGCATAACCCAATGGCCCATAATCGCCTTCGGATTGCAGGTCGCCCAGATAGACATCATAGCGGTCATCGCCACCGCGTCCAAAATCGGCGGGCGGGGCGGGCCAGCCCAGGACCTCAATCTCAGTTTCATAGGCTTGTTCAAACGCTTGCCCGACCATCTCTGCAAAATGGTCGGTGGTCGCGTCAAAACCTTCCAGCGTGTAATGAATGCGGAAGTGGGTTGTATCATAGGTCAATGGCGTGCTGCTCAAGAGATAACGGTCTTCGCTTTGTGGGAGTGGTGTTGGGGCAGCGGGTTCATCCGCGCCAATTTCAATCGTCAGGCCAAAGTCGCCGCTGGTCGGCGTGAATTCGTAGCGTCCGACGATGACCGTATAATCGCCGCTGGTGGTTGCGACATAATAAAGCTGCGAATCGGTGTTTGATGGCGAGATATTGTCGTTATAGGCCACCAATTCACCGGATGGGTCGCGTAATTCCAGCGTGATATCGAGATTGCCCGATAGGGCTAAGGCCGTCATCAGCACGGAATCACCAGCGACCAGAGTCACCGTGAATGTGTGGGTGGGTGTGGTGTCATCTATTGTTCCAGTATAGTCCGTGTCCTGTGCCAGTGTGGGCATGGCACCCGATAGTACAAGCAATAGGAGGATGAGTAGTTGATAGTGGCGCAATCGAGAGTCTCCTGAGTTTCTATCTCTTTTCAGCGTACTCCTAGAATCAACGACAAAACCGTTGATTTCCCACCGTTTGAGCCGCGTTTTGCAGTCTGTCTTGACTCTACAGGAGAATCGGTTGTCGTATCCCCCCACGAATTAGGGGTAATCTGTATAGATTTCTCAATGCTTTCCAACATATCCCCACTGCCGAAATGCGCGACAAACGGTAATATTGAGGCGATTACCGTCAATTTCCGCAGGCAGGATACCCCTATGACAAAGATTTACAGCGAACAGAATGGCGATCTGGATTATCTCACGGGTAAGCAAGTGGCGATGATCGGTTACGTCGGTATGGGGCGGCCTATCGCCCTCAATTTGCGCGACAGTGGGATACGGGTCGTCGTCGGTGTCTATGAAAAAGACAGCGGCCCCATCGCTCGTGCCGATGGTCTACGAACGGCGACTATTGAAACGGCTGTGCAAGAATGCGATGTGCTGATGCTGCTGCTGCCCGACGAAGCCATGCCCCAGGTCTATCTGGAACGGATTTCGCCCTATCTGCGGAAGGGGCATACGCTCATCTTCACGAGTGGTTACAACATCGCCTATGGTTACATCGAAGCGCCGCCGTTTGTCGATGTGGGGCTGGTTGCACCGCGCATTCTGGGGGCATCTATCCGTGAACGCTATTTGAACAACAAAGGTTTTTATAGTTTTGTCGCGGTCGGGCAAGATTCAGGTGGGCAGGCATGGCCCACGATACTGGCGATTGCGAAGGCGATTGGGTCGCTGCGCGCCGGCGCGATTGAAGTCAGCATTGAGCAAGAAACGGAACTCGACCTCTTCATCCAGCAGGCGATTTTGCCCGCTGTCCACCACATTATGCTGACCGCCGCCCGTTTATTGATTCGGATGGGTTATCCGTCAGAAGCCGCACTGACCGATCTCTATCTTTCTGGTGAATTTACCGATTATCTCCAGCGCGCCGCCGATGCTGGACTGCTGCACGCCCTGCGTCTGTCGTCCTTGACCGGGCAATATGGTATCTTTAGTCGTTTGAACCGCTTCAATGACCTGAAGTTAGAACGGTTGATGGAAGTGACCCTCGACGAGATTCGCGATGGCGATTTCGCCCGTGAATGGTCAAAAGAGTATGCCGATGGCTATTCTCGCCTTAAAAAACTGCTGAAAAATCAAGAAGATATGGATTTGTGGGAGCTAGAACAACAAGCTTTAGACTTATTGCACGGAATCTGACGTAAGATAGAGTCATGTTGAATCAGCAGGATAAGGTGTGATATGCAAATGGTGGATGTTGGTCAGGAAATACAAGCGTATTTGTCCCAACTCGACAATCCCAATCCAGATGTCCAGCAGGCGGCTGCGATCCGCTTAATTGAGATTGGTGAACCCGCATTGGATGCCCTGTTGTGGGCACTTGAAAATACCGCTTCACCTGTCCGCAAATTGGCGGCGTGGGCCCTGGGTGAAATCGGCGATGGCCGGGCGATTGAGCCGTTGATTCATGCGCTGCACGACAGCGATGCCGATGTACAGGAGTGGGCAGCGAAAGCACTCGGCGAAATCGGCGATGAGCGTGCGGTTGAACCGCTGCTGGATGTCCTCAAGTCCGACCATCACGATACGCGGCGTAACGCAGCAGCAGCCCTGGGCTGGTTAGGCGATGATCGGGCAGTTGGGCCATTGATTGATGTGTTGGCAGAAAGCGACGGCCTCACACGCGGCACGATTGCCTCGGCATTGGGGCAAATTGGCGATCCCATTGTCATGGATACGCTGGTGCTGTTATTAGCCGATGATGATGATTGGACACGCATCCGGGCGGCGAATGCGCTGGGACGTGTGGGCGATCATCGCGCGACGCAGCCGCTGCGCGCCGCCCTACGCGATGAGCATGAGTGGGTGCGCTATAACGCGGTGTGGGCACTGGGCGAAATACGCGATGGCAGTGCCTTTGAGGACTTGATGTCGTTGTTGAAACGTGACTCCAGCGCCAATGTCCGGCGTGGCGCGGCAGAGGCGCTCGGCAAATTTGGCGACCCGCGCGCGATTGCCTTGCTCATCAACGCACTGCATGACCCGGATAATTCAGTACGGGTTGCGGTGGATTCTGCGCTAAAAGTGATGGGGCATTAAATCACAATTCTGCACAACAAAAGCGATAACGGGTTAAACACTGTCTCACGCATGTAAACAGAACGGTGTTTCGCCCGTTTTGTATTTCACAGACAGCTGAGGCCCCTGAAAATAATCATGGGTGATGAAAAAGCGGAAGTGCCAGATAAGCGCCGTTGCGATGCCGTTGGTAGCATGAACAGCGCCTCTGTATCGCCATGCACTACCAGCCCTTGACGATTTCCAATTCGCCATAGGACAGGATGATTTCGACCATTGTCGTCGCCAGACGCGCGGTGTGCTGGTGCTTGTGTTTGCCTAAATCATGCGTCAGCAGCTGCGCGGGTGTGTCTTCCGGCGTGTTATAGGCGTTATTTTGCACATACCAGCGGATTCCCTGACAATCTTTGAAGATGAGGGTGAACGCCTTTGTGTTTGGCGGATAGGTATGGGTGCAATCCACGATCAGGGTGCTGCCCCAATGCGCGACCTGAATATCCGTCACCGCCAGATGACCGTGTGGCAAATCCAGCAGATTGTAGATGAGGGTACGTGGACGTTTGAGTGCGGTGGATGATGTCGTCAATGGCATGTCCTCTTGTCTCCAGTTGCACAGCATTATAGCAGAGAAATGGTATTCCGTTCGTAAATGGGCGAAGTCTGCACAAGCCCGTTGAGGGTTTAGAAGCGCCTGATAAGCAGCTAAAACCGGGTAACATTTCGTAATTTATTGCGATGTTTGTACTCCAAGTTGTATGCACTGGGCACAATAGCGAAACGGGCAATCAGACCAATCAGTCTATTTTGATGCACCCATTTTGCGTGAATTGCGGTATGATATGGGCACAAAAGAATCGAATCGTGAATAGATTAATGAGGGTAATACCATGACAGAGGTTGTGATTGTTGATGCGCTACGAACACCACTCGGACGGCGCAATGGCTGGCTGCGCGAACAGCATCCGGTGAAATTGGGGGCGCACGTCGTCCGTTCGGTATTGGAACGCGCGGGCGTGAAGCCGGAAGAGGTCGATCATGTGATTTTTGGCTGTGTGAGTCAGGTCAGTGAGCAGACCTTCAACATCGCCCGCAACGTGACGCTGGAAGCGGGTTTGCCGATTGAAGTGCCCGCTACGAGCGTCGATTTTCAGTGTGGCAGCAGTCAACAGGCCGTGCATCTGGCGGCGGCGATGGTCGCATCGGGACAGGCTGATGTCGTTGTCGCGGGCGGTGTCGAGAGTATGACGCGCGTGCCGATGGGGTCGTCGATGAATGGCGGGCAGCCTTTCACCGATAACATCATGGAAGAATACAACATGATTCCGCAGGGCATGGCCTCTGACGAAATCGCGCAAAAGTGGGGCATCACTCGCGAAGAGGTTGACGCGCTCAGTTTTGAGAGTCACCGCCGCGCGCTGACCGCCACCGAAAATGGCTGGTTCAAGCGCGAAATCGCGCCGATTCAAGCGGTAGACGACGACGGCAAGGTTTTTATGATGGATCGCGATCAGGGCATTCGCGCCAACACCTCCACCGAGAAATTGGCTGGCCTGAATCCGGTATTCACCGAAGCGGGTGTCACCACTGCCGGGAATAGCAGCCAAATAACGGATGGCGCGGCGGCGGTGCTGGTTATGACGGCTGAAAAAGCCAGAGAACTCGGCGTAAAACCGCGCGCCCGGATTGTCGCCAGCGTGACGGTGGGTTCAGACCCGCATCTGATGCTGACTGGCCCCATCAGCGCCACGCAAAAAGCACTGGAAAAAGCGGGTATGTCCATGGACGACATCGACCTGTTTGAAGTCAATGAAGCCTTTGCTACGGTTGTACAGATGTGGCAGAAGGAAACGGGCGCAGACATGGAAAAGGTCAATGTGCATGGCAGTTCGATTGCGTTGGGGCATCCCCTCGGCGGCAGTGGCGCGCGCCTGATGACGACACTGCTCAACGCGCTCGATGTCCATGACAAAAAATATGGCCTGCAAACGATGTGCTGCGGCGGGGGCATGGGCACAGGCACGATTATCGAGCGCCTCAACGGGAATTAGCTTCTACACCATTCACCTATCTTACCGGTTTTGAACCACAGCGCCCGCGGCGGACACAGCGGGTAAAGGATACGGTGAGTGTGAAAATAGAGAATCAGGCTTCAGAAAACGCTTCACAGGAGATGGCATCTGTCGTCTCCTGTTTTTGCTTATATTGCCGCAGACAGCCGCTGTTACAAATGTAAAATTTGAGAAAATTTACGCAATCGTAGACCAATCATAGACCAATTGGTGAGAAATTCGTATTAATACGGTGTATAATTGCTGATGGGATAGGCTAGAAAAAGGAGTTTACAATATGCCCAAAAAGCGACCTTGTGGGCGTTGTGAGCGTGAACTACCCCTTTCAAAATATGACCACCCTGGAGCATTCTTCTGTAGTGCCTGCACTCAGGAAGCCGTCGAACTCATCCGCAAAAAGTATGGCATTATTGCCAGCGCCCACTTCCGCGCCAAACTCCGCTACAAGACCAAGCAGCTCAAACAAAAACTCAGAGACAAGGCCACTGTCGGGGTCTGACTCGATTTTCAACTGAATATTGGCACGACGAGAGGGCATACCCCATCGGTCAGTTTATGCTGCCTGTTGATGACGGTTATAGCAAATGCGCTTCGGTTTCGGCAACCAGTTTGGATAGAAAATCCATGAACAGCGTGCCGCCTGTGCCGACAGGGTTGGTTGATTTCTGGAAGATATAGGTGCGGGCATAATAAAAGTGGGCGCGCCGGAAGGTCATCAACTGGCGCAGACAGTGGTTGTAGGCGTCGGTGAAGACTGGATGTGCCTGTACATAGCGGCGGATGCGTGACTGGCGCATAGTGCCGATATAGTGACGGTGGGCAACCGGCATGTAGTCGAGCATATCGTCCAGATGCCGGGTCAATTCGGATTGCTGATGTTCGATGCCGAGGGCATTGACCAGCGCCGGGACAATCGAACTCTGTGCGCCACTGCCACCGCGTATCGTCATCGGTTGATTGTCGTATGCCTTGACGCCCTCATAAACTACCTTATTGAAGCCGAACATATAAGGCCGCACCTGTTGATAGTAAATGTCCGGGTCGCAGCCTTTTTCCATATTGTGGAAGGTCGTCGTGATGTCGATGAGTCCCTGTTTGATTGCCCGCAGCGCGCCGTGCAGGGCCTGGTCGTCTTCATTGGCAATGGCAACCTGCGCGGCATGAACCCCGTTGAGGATATTAATCGCGCGCGCTTCAATCGCCACATGCACAAGGATGAACCAGTGTTCGTCCGGCACATCGAGAAACGTTTGCAGCGTTTGCAGATTACCGAGCGTCAGACTGCCATCCGGGTCTTGCAGATGCCAATTACCGAGCACCATCGTCGAATAGGTCAAAATTGGCGGACGGCGCGCTAGCTGCGAAAGCCGCACCAGCGGGACAGCGACACTCGCCGGAATGCGCCCCACCGGGTCATCATTCGCATAGACATAGGCACTGGCAAAATAGCCATAGAGCATGAACAATCGCTCAATCACGCGGCAGTTGGCCTCGTGTTCCAGTGCGGCATAGTCGAATACCGGTAAATCCTCCACCACAGCGCGTAAGCGCCTATCGTGGAGCAGCGTCGGCAAATCTGCCGCGAGGGATTCGACCCGTTCAAGCGTATCGACAGGCAGCGGCGACTCAATCGCTTTGAGGCTGTTCAGCGGGGCGGGATTGAGCAGGAAGCCGTGTTCGGGTGTAATAGCCCAGCAGTCGGTCATCATAAATCCTCGCGCTGCGATAGGACATTCAGCCATGCTTGCGGGTCGCTTTCGGGCTGCCATGTCCACTGTTCACGGATACACAAGCCCGCCCCGGTGAGATAACCGGCAAATTCATCTGATTGGAACAGGGTAAAACTCCGTTCGCCCATATTATGTGTGATGATTTCGCCCTCGCCGATTTTCACGCTGCCAAAGAATACCCCATGCAGACGCAGCACACGCGCTATCCCAGCGATGGTCTGTGCGACATGCTGGCGCGGCAAATGCAGCAGCGACGCCATCGCCCACACACCATCCACACTGTTGGCGGCGATTGGCAGGACGCGCATATCCGCTTGTAGCAGGCCGCCACCCGCGACTTGGCGCGCTTGTGCCAGCATTCCAGTCGATAAATCCATGCCGATGACGCTGTAACCCGCATTTCGCAGATTTACCACATCCGCACCCGGCCCACAGCCGATTTCCAGCACGCGCGCTGGCGGTGGTAGATAAGCGGCAAATTTGTCGATAGGGACTTTAGGGCCTATCCACCAGTCGTTGCGTTTATTGCGCGCGACATAATCGGCGGCTTTTTGATTGTAGCTGGCGATAGTTGTTTTCAGGCGATGGTCATCAGTCTGCATACGGACATTGTAAACCGTCATGTAAATGAGGGACAGTCTATCTTGTCAATGCGGGACAAGGGCATGGAGCTGTGCGATTGCTCAAATTTGCGATAAGCGACCTCGATAGGCGGTGTCAATCACCAATCGACCCTCGACCACGCGCGATACACACGCACAGAGTTTGTGATTTTCGGCCTTTTGTTCATCGCTGAAGAAAAAATCACGATGGTCAATTTTGCCAGAACAGTCCAGCACATCGACCACACACAGACCACATTCACCGCGTAAGCAGTCGGACATCACGTCGATACCGGCGTTGTTGAGGGCGTCCAGCAGGGTTTGGTTTTCGGGGACTGTGAGGGTTGTGCCAAAGCGGGGGATAGATACCTCAAAGGGCTGCGTGGCAAACTGCCCGGATGCGGCGAAGGTTTCATAGCGTAAATCCCCTTTGGGGCGCTTCTGTGCCTGCCAAACGCGCCGCACCGCATCCAGCATCCGCATGGGCGCGCAGACATAGACCAGTGTTCCGG
>CAZTLI010000065.1:0-16865 GCA_964614375.1 uncultured Anaerolineaceae bacterium | reverse complement strand
TCATCGTTTCGTCCAATGTTTGGCCTTTTGC
Organism: uncultured Anaerolineaceae bacterium; assembly: GCA_964614375.1. Lineage (GTDB taxonomy): Bacteria > Chloroflexota > Anaerolineae > Aggregatilineales > Phototrophicaceae > CAZTLI01. The sequence continues at coordinate 16,834 of CAZTLI010000065.1, read as the reverse complement.
CTATAAAAGTGCATAACACGCTCTTAGAAGCGAAAGTCCTATTAAAGTGGCACCGGGAATCACCCTGAAAACCTGACCCATTCAGCAAAACATACACAGGTAACAGTTGCGCTTGTACCGCCCGAAAGACACGTCATCTGAAGCTGACACGAGCAACAAGTGGTGCGTATTGCACGACAACCATTGTCCACTTCAGTGGACGTGGCCCTGTGGCAGCCAGATGACTTCAGTCTCTGGCGGCGCAAACGACACCTTGCACAAAAGTGTCAGGTTCTCAGGCCAGCGGGGAGGGGTTGCCATGCGAACAGGCACAATCTCACGGATAGGTGACGAGAGACGCGGATGCAGCAGGGCTGTGTCGCTACGGGAGACAACGGGGGTTAACGGGTTTGTCGGGGCATGGGGCGCCGTGTCCGATAATCCGATGATGGATTCAACCTTCATCAGCCCGTTGCACAAGCGGCTAAAGCTACCTTGTCCATCATCAGCATTCTTTGTGTTTCATCCATGAGTTTCGTCCTCTAATCTCAATCTAATCCGCTATCGCCTATACTGGTCGTATGGACTATGACTACTACGACGACGAGCAGTATCAAATCCGCCTGTATCCGCCGGATGTTGAAGATGATTTTGACGAACCGCGTTGGACAGTGCGGCGGGTGCTGTATCTCATCATCGCGCTGTTGATCGTGACGGCATTTTTAGTATATATGCTTGCCCCGCTGATTCAACTCATCCAGCAGCGCGCTGTGCCTGAATATCTGCCTGTCGATGACCTCGACCTGACCTATTGGCTGTCTTCGATGGGTTTGAGGACATAAATCGCGCCGAACTGCTGTGCGTCATAAGCATCTTCATCATAGCGGCGCAGTCCCGGACGATAGACGACGATGTAATCGGCATCATCCGCGAGGCCGTCGGGCGACTGATTGGCGTTTTCCAGTCCATAATAACTGTGCAGCAAATAGTCATAAGCCATCCCCATCCGATACCCCGAATCGACCGTATGCCACGCCGCCACCCACCACTGCTGCGGAGTCTCACGCAGAATGTCATAACTGACCGTGAGCGACTCGCCGCCGCCCCAATCGGCTGCAATCCATGCGACGGCGCTGTTGACGTGGCGATACAACCCGACGTTATAGGCCGAATAGCGGTCATCATTTGCCAATCTATCATTTTCCCGGCTGATACGCGCGGCTGCTGGAATGCCGATGATGATAATGAGCACGACTGTCGTCAGCCAACCACGCGCCTGCTGCGACACAAATTTTAGATTGAGCAGGGCATCAACGGCATAGGCCACAATCACAAATTGCAGGCTGAACAGACCATAATAATAGGTCGATTGTTCGGCAGCGGGCGAACCGGTGACGATAAGTCCGGCAAGCACCAGCAGGATGCAGATGAACAACAGCGTAATGCGTCCCGGTGTGGTCTCTACGAGGGCATCTGCGGCTGGACGTACACGCCACAAGCGCCCGCTGCCTGTATGGACACGCCAACCCCGCCGGATGTGCTGTGCCGTCTCATAAAGCGCGATACCGATACCTAACAAAAACAGGTCAGCCAGCACAATATGCAGGCCGGCAGTCGGCACAAACGTAAATACCAGCAGCAGACCATCCCAGACCTGTCCCGGTACGGCGGACAGGCGGCTGAGGATGCGTTCGATGACAGATGGCGCGGGTTCATCTGATTGCTGTCCGGGCAATTTCGGTGAAGCTGAGGGTTCGTCCGGCGGCGTAGCGACAGGCGGTTGATTTTCCGGGCGATAGGGGTCGAGTACATCCGATGGGACGGTGATGGTCTGTGTGAGGAAGGCGCGGACATCGACAAAATCGCGCCCGGCCTCAAATGCCAGATATGGCGCTAATAAAATCGCCGCTGCCACCAGGCCCACCCCGATTGCATTCAAACGCAGCGCCGGACGGGTGATGATGGCAAACGCCACGATAACGCCAAATAACAGCACTGCCGAAAAGTGCGTCATCGTCGCGGCAGTCGTGGTGATAATTGCCAGCGCAGCATAGCCGCCATGCCCATGGATGCGCCAGCGATAGAGGCTGTAGAGCACGATGATATAAAATCCGGGCAAGAGCAGCTGCGCCCATCCCGTATATGACCCGCTAATCGCCGTTTCGCTGAAGGTGAACAGCGCCGCCGCCAGCAGTCCCACACGGGCATTGAAAAATTCCACCCCAAAGCGATAGACAAACAGCGTTGCGATGAAGTTGAACGTCAGCAGTGTGATGAGGAAGATTGCGGGCACGTCGCGGGTGAGGAGCAGCGCGGGCATGTGCAGCCAGACCAGAAAGGGCATGTTATAGGCCGCCACGCTCGATAATGTCCCTACAACCGGAAATCCGCCACCATCAAAAAATGCCTGTCCGCGCGCGATGACGGGCACATAATCAATTTCCCAGACCATATTTTGCGCGGCGACCAGTTTCACCACCACACTCAGCGCGAAGATGGCTAGCAAAGAGAGGAAATGTCGGTCTGGCAGTCGGTCTGGCATCGCAGTCTCGTTCCCACCGCAGAATCATGTTGGGGCGGTTCGCGCATCACCCGTACTACGGATAGATCAGTCTTTTCAATCTCATCGGCATTGTATCGTATATCAGCGCGGGGCAAAACAAAAGGCACGCCTGTGCTGACGTGCCTGTGCTGGCGTCTCGTGATGACGCGACTAGGCTTTGAGCACTTCGCGCGGTTTGCTGCCTTCTGTCGGCGGGCCCACGACGCCGCGTTCCTCCATCACGTCGATGAGGCGGGCAGCGCGGGTATACCCGATCCGCAGACGGCGTTGCAGCAGCGAGACCGAGGCTTTGTTCAAGCGGCGCACCAGTTCGACGGCTTCTTCATAGAGTTCGTCTTCCTGTGAATCGTCGCCGTTACTGCTGCTGGTCGTGCCACTCTGGACATTCGCCACCGCACTCTCGACCACATCCCAGAAGGCTTGCTGTTTGACCCGTTCGCCGCGTGGCAGCACCGAATGCGACGGTTCGGCGGGCGGGGCGCTGCGATCCATCACCAGCGCGGTAATGGGTTTTGGTTCTTCGATACCGACCGATTGCGACCGCCAGTAGCGCGTGATATTGGCGATTTCGTTGTCGGACACGAACACGCCCTGTGCGCGCAGGGGTGCGGGCGAGTCACCGCTCATATAGAGCATGTCACCCCGTCCCAGTAAGCGTTCTGCGCCGGGTTGGTCGAGGATAACCCGACTATCGACACCCCCTGCCACCGCGAACGCCACCCGCGACGGGAAGTTGGCCTTAATCAGACCTGTGACGACATCCACCGACGGACGCTGGGTGGCGATGATGAGGTGGATACCTGTGGCACGCGCCAACGCCGCGATACGGGTGATGACCCGCTCGGTTTCGTCGGGCGCAAGCATCATGAGGTCGGCGAGTTCGTCGATGATGACGACGATATACGGCATCCATTCTTCATCTAGCGGCAGATGATTATTGAAGTCGTCAATATTCCGCGCACCGGCATTGCTGAAGCGTTTGTAACGTTCATCCATCTCGCGCGTGACCCACTTCAACACACCCACAATCCGTTCCAACTCGACCACGACAGGCGCGACCAGATGTGGCACGGCGTTATAACCCGTGAGTTCGACGCGCTTGGGGTCAACCATGATGAATTTGACCTTATCGGGCGTGTTACGGATCATCAGGCAGTTGATGATGGCATTGACGCAGACGGATTTACCTGAACCGGTCGTCCCGGCGATGAGCAAGTGGGGCATCGAGGCGAGGTCGGCGACGACGGGTGTCCCATCAACGCCCTGACCGAGCGCAATCGCCAGGGGTCTATCGTCGATTTTCTTGAATTCTTCACTTTCCATCACATCGCGCAGGCTGACGAGCGCCGCTTCTTCGTTTGGCACTTCGATACCGACATAGCCTTTGCCGGGTACAGGCGCTTCCACACGAATGGATTTCGCGCCGAGCGCAAGCTGAAGGTCTTTATCCAGTTGGGCAATCGCGCCGACTTTGACGCGCGTCTTTTTGCCGGAACGCGCCACGAGATAATCTGGCTCAACACCGAACTGCGTAATCACCGGGCCGGTGTTAACCTCGACCACCCGTCCGGGCGCACCGAAGCCACTGAGCGTATCTTCGATAGTCCGGGCGCGGGCGAGGAGCGTTTCGCGGTCAAAATCCTGTTCCGAACCGGGATTGAGCAGCGAACGGTAATCGGGCAAGCGCCATTCACGCTGCTGACGCGCGGGCGATGTTGCCGAATTTGCCACACGCTTTGTCGGCAGTGGCGCGGGTGTATCAGGACGTTCGGGCAGTGTGATTCTTGGCCCTGCGCCGGGTCTATCTTCCGCCGAGCCGGGTTTAACCCCCTGGGGTGCGGTTGTTTGTGGGGCCTGTGCGGCGGGCTGCGGCGGCGGTTGTGGACGCGGCGGCAGTTGTACCGCAGGCGGTGATTGTGGTTTGGACGCGGCGGGCGGTGGTGCCGGCGCTTTCGGTTGGAAGGGCTGAATCCGGCTGCCGAGTGCCGCCGCTGGTTGTTCGGTATCTTTAGCGTCATCGACTTTATTGATGACAGGTTGAGGCCGTGCCGGTGGGGGCGGTGTCGGTCTCGATGCAAAGGGCGACGGCGGCGGTGAGGCGGGCGCTGTGCTCGATTGTATCGCCGCGCCCCGTCGCAGGGCATCCAGGCGCTGCTGGCGTTCGGTCATGCTGGATGACGGGGGCGCTTCGTCCAGTTCATCTTCGTCCTCAAAATCTTCGTCGTCAAAGTCTTCATCGTCGAAGTCTTCGTCCTCAAAATCCTCATCATCCTCGAAGTCTTCGTCCTCATCATCTATCGCCATGGGGCGTCCCATAGGCCGCGCGCCAAAGGGTGAGGGTCGGGCGACAGCGCCTGCCGTTGCGGGCGGTGAACCGGGCAGCCGACTGAGCATATCGTCACCCTCGTCCTCGTCATCCTTGATGGGGGGCTTCGCTGGCGCGGCGGAAAATGACGCCGCAGGCTGCTGCCGACCAAAGGGTGAGGATGGGGGCGATGCGGGTGTCGCGCCCGGTGATGATTGCGCCGCAGGGCGTGCAAATGGACTGCCGGCGGGCGGCGACGCGGGTTGACTGCCACCAAATGGGCTTGAAGCCGGTGCAGCGCCCTGTCGTCCGGTTAATGGCGTAAAGCCGGGACGCTGTGCGGGTTGGCTAGCGGGTGGGGGCGATTGTGCGGGTGTCGATGTTTTGCCCAATAACCCACCCAGACTGGCGACTTTTTCTACTTTTTGGTCTTGCCCGTTGGGTGTTGATACCGCTGCGGGTTTGGCGATGGTGTCTTTGGTCGATTTCGTGTCGTCATCGTCCGAACCATTGGACTTGCCCCCAAGCAACCCCTTAATCTTGCCCGCGACACCTGCCGTCACCGCTGCCGCTGCAACCGGGACGGATACTTTGCCGCCGGTTGTTTGCGGATGTTCGACGGGGCTGTTGTCGTCATCGTCTGAAGATCGACCTACCGGAATAGCGCGACGAATCCGCGAGAATAATCCGCTGGATTCAGCCGACAACGGCATCGCCGCCGCTGCCGCGACCTCTTCGTGTTCGTCATCGCTATCCGAATCGTCATTGACAACGGCTTGTCCACCGCGCCGGATGAGAATATCGCGTTCTTCAATAGGGGTGGTGCGGGGTTCGGGTAATGAGGCCGCCGCGCCTGCGGGCAGTTCCGATGGGGTGGGACGGCTGACGCTGATGTCGGGTGCGGCAGTGGCTTCGGCCTGTTGGGTTCGCATTTGCGCCAATGCCCGGCGCCGCGCTGCCCGACGCTGTAACGCGGTCTGGAAACTGCGCCAGATGCTGATGATGAAAATCGCCAATTCAGACGCGCTCAGACGCGCCATGAACATCACGCTGATGACCATCCAGCCCATCAGCATGAAAAAGCCGCCGATTTCGGTCACATTGACAATCAGCCAATAATAGATTTGCGCGCCGACCAATCCGCCGCCCGTATGCCAGAAGCGATACGATACTTCAAGGCGCGATTGTAAGGCTTCGTGCGTGACGACATCGCCAGGGGTATAACCAAAGGCATCAATATACTGGAACAAGACCAGCATGCCAATATAACCTAATACAAGCCCAAATACACGCACCGGGTCAATCGTCGGGGCATCGTCGCCGAAGTGCCGGATAATTAACCACATGCCCACGCCAAACATCGCGATGGGCACGGCAATCGCGCCCCAACCCAATAATTGCCCGAAGAAATTGTTGATTCCGGCTGTGAGCGCGCCCTGCTCTGATGACAATGCGCTGAAAAAGAGGACGAGCGCACCAAAGACCAGCCCGACCCCCAGAATATCCAATTTACTATCGAGGCTCAACCCTTCGCCCGCGATACGCGGTTCTTTTTTCGTCCGCGTGCGAGAGGAACGGCTGCTCGAATCGCCGCGACTGAAGATGCCGCCGATGCGCCCCAGAACACCACCGCCCGATTCCGACGAACTGCGCGCTGACCGGGTGGAAGATGCACTCCCCGATGACTTTGCGCGCCCAAATGGGGAGCGTCCCGAACTGCTTTCGGATGATGATGCGGCGCTGCCGGATGACCCGCGCGCGAAAGCGGATGACGCGCTGCTGGCGGATGCGCTGCTGCTCGCACTTGAATCGGATTTGCGACCAAAGCGTGATGTGAGACCGCCAAAGCGTCCACCGCTGGATTTGCCGCTGTCGTCTTTTTTCTGACCGCCACCAAGCCGCCCACCGAGACCGCCGAAGCGTCCGCCGCTGGACTTGCTGCTGTCATCTTTTTTCTGACCGCCACCAAGCCGCCCACCGAGACCGCCGAAGCGCCCACCGCTGGACTTGCTGCTGTCGTCTTTTTTCTGACCGCCACCAAGCCGCCCACCGAGACCGCCGAAGCGCCCACCGCTGGACTTGCCGCTGTCGTCTTTTTTGTCACCGCCACCAAGCCGACCGCCCACACCGCCGAAGCGACCGCCGCTGGATTTGCCGCTGTCATCTTTGGTATCTGAACTGCTGGACGAGCCACCGCGTGAGAACGGGGATGACCCGCCGCTGGATGGTGGGCTGCTGCCGCCAAAGCGCGAGGTTGACCCGCTGCTGCCGCTGGACGGTGGGCTGCTGCCGCCAAAGCGCGAGGTTGACCCGCTGCTGCCGCTGGATGGTGGGCTGCTGCCGCCAAAGCGCGAGGTCGAACCACCCGACGAACTGCTGCCACCAAAACGCGACGAACTCGATCCGCTCGATGGCGTCCCGCCGCTGAATGGCGAACCGCTGCCACCTGATCTGAATGGCGAGCTTGAACTTGACGAGGACGATTTACTGTCATCCTCTTTTTTATCGTCATCGCGTTTGAAGAATGCCGAGCGTACATCGCTGCCGCCGCTGCTCGATGATGACGAACCGCCGCTGCCAAAACGCGAGGATGACCCACCGGACGAACCACTGCCACTAAAGCGCGATGTCGAACCTGAACCCGAAGGCGAACCCGACCCAAAACGATCTCGTCCGGGCAGGCCGCTGCTGCGTGAAGACGTAGAACTCGAACCGGGATAGGGATTGACGCGGCGGCTTAAGCCCGACCCTTTATCGCCAGCTTCGTCGTCTTCGTCCTCATATTCATCATCGTCTTCGTCTTCGTCGTAATATTCATCGTCGTCATAGTAGCTCATGGCGTAATCCGTACCAGCTTGACTATCAGGACAGGGTATTTCATATTCTGCAAAAAAAGTGGAACATAACTACTACAGCTATACGTAGAAACAGACATTTTAATGCAAACACACCGCTGGTGCATCTACACTAAGCATACCATAAATATAAGAAAAGCGCGATAGTTTTCGCACAAAAGTTCTGTTAGAAGGAGTGGCCTTACACCGTTTCGTCAGAGGCGGGCATATTGTGCAGGTCTTCGAGCACTATGTAACCCTCGCGAAGGGCTTTGAGCGCCGCGGCATGGCGGTCACGCACCTGCATTTTGTCCATCAAGCGAGCAAGCGCCTCGATAAATACCGGGCGCGACATCTCTATTTGTGCGGCAATGGCATCGTTGCTGTAGCCCGCCGCAACATAGAGCAAAATCTTCGCTTCGGTATCGGTGGGTTTCTCTTTGTTCTGGCTGGAATCTGCCATCAAGTCGATGACGATTTTCTCGGCTACCCCGCGCCCTAAGACCAGTTGACCATCCATGACTTTCAAGATGCCATCGACCAGATCATCTTCTTCGGACGATTTTAAGATGTAGCCATGTGCGCCCAACTTCAACGCGCGAATGATATAGGCTTCTTCTTCGCGTCCGGTCAAGACCAGCACCTTGATTTGTGGCGCTCTGGAACGCAATTCCGGCAAAATATCCAGCCCGGTTTTGCCCGGCATGTTGATGTCGAGAATCAGCACATCGGGAATCACCGCCAACGCCTTTTGCAGGGCGCTTTCGCCATCGGATGCTTCTTCAACGACCACAAAATCGTCGCGCGTTTCGAGGAAGCTCACCAGCGTGCGTCGTAAGATGGCGTGGTCATCGGCAATCATCACGCGCAGGGTCGGTTTCATGCGGGTCGCGCTTGCGCCAGAACGCGGCATTTGCAGCGTATCGGCCCAGGCAGGCCGATTCGGCGTCGTCGGTGTATCGGGTGCGGCATCCGGTCTCGGTAGGCGCGCCCCTTCAAGCGCGGCTGCCATCGCGTTGCAGCTCTGGAAGCGGCGCGCCGGGTCTTTTTCCAGCGATTTGAGGATGACACTTTCCAGCGCGGCGGGTAAATCCTCAATAATCAAACGCGGGGGTGGCGGTGGTTGGCGCACCTGTTGCAGCAGCAGCGCCGAAATATCGTCGGCATTGAACGGAAGCTGCCCCGTCGCCATTTCATACAGCACAATGCCCAATGAATAGATGTCGGTGCGATGATCAAGGTCATGACCCTGTGCTTGTTCCGGCGACAAGTAGGCGGGCGTGCCGATAACCATCCCGTGCGCCGTGACCCGTTTGGCTTTACCGGGCAGTGCCAGACCTAAATCCATAATCTTGACAATGCCTTCGGGCGTGACATTGATGTTGGCGGGTTTGATGTCGCGGTGAATGACGTTATGGTCGTGGGCATATTGCAGCGCCCCGGCAATCTGTATGCCCAGATTAATAATGACATCGGGCGGGGCCGGAATATATTCAGACAGCGGCTGCCCGTCCACGAATTCGATAATCAAATAGGGACGGTCTCGATCTTCGCCCATATCATAAATCGACATGATGTTGGCATGATTAAGCTGCGCCGCCGCCGTCGCTTCCTGCATAAAGCGTTGGACCGTCGTATCGCGGACATGCGGCAGCAGCATTTTCACGGCGACATCCCGTTGTAGGGTGAGATCGAAGCCTTTATAGACTGTTGACGTTGAACCGTCGCCCAGATGTTCACGGATTTCGTAACGATTGTTAAGTTTTCGTCCAATCATGAATACGCCAGAGCAGTGTGATTAGTCGGAATCAAGTTCCGTTAAGGATACCACAAGCTGGATTGTCCCGCATGTGCAGAATGGGCTATTTTACGTTTGGGGCAAGATGGCGTTGCATGACAACGCGAAAACGACCCGGCATGGACAGCCCTGTGCCGGACTGTGCCGGTTGTATGGGGAATGCGTTCGTCGGTCGATCAACGAACGGCGGGTTCTTGCGGGACGGACATTTGAACACTGACGATATACCCCTGTCGTTGGATGAGCAAACCGGGTAAATGCGCCGACATGCTGGCAACCGTCGTTTGCAGCATTCCTGTTTCGTGCATATTTTCTATCGCGGCTTGATTCTGCCAGAACTGAATGAGTTGGGCAGTATTGGGTTCATCTGTTTGTTCGAGCAAATACGCGGCGATGAACCCATCACGTTCCCGAACACTCTTTAGATAAACCGTTTCGATGAGTTTCCGCAGTTCCGGCATCTTCCCCACAGGGCAGCGCAGCAGTGTGGTTTGTGCGTACATGAGTCCCTTGCTCCTCACACAAAGCGGGCGGGCGGGATGGGTATGTTCCCTTACATACAGTGTACGACGGTTTATTTATGAATCGTGCATGATTGGGGTATGTTTAGGACAATTTGCCTAATTTTGGCATGACAAATTGGCTTAATCTATGGATTGTGGGGGATATGGCTCGATATTGACGCTGACCTGCTGACCGCGGATATGCTCCGCCGGGTCATTTATGCTGGCAGCGTGATGTCATCGACCACACCAACTACTACCGCGCGGGCGGGGCCAGTATTCACCCGTAGGAGTTGACGGGCGCTGCTGCCTTCATCTAGCACCACGACCACATCGCCGACTCCGGCCTGTGCCTGATCAATAGCAATGTCATACGCGCCAGTTTCAGTGCCATCCAGGTCGAGGCGCGCGACCAATAACAACTTATGCCCGGTGTAGAGTTTATGACGGATGGTGCTAACGACTGTGCCTGTTACACGCCCGATGTACATACGCGAATTTCCTTAATCAAGTAGGGACATGCCGATGTGCCCGTCCGTTCATCGTTACTTTTTGAGGACACACACTTAGAACTAAGACGGCTTGCCCGTGAACACCTTCCACTGCACGCTGTCGGCATCATACAAAGGACGGTCATCGACATCATCAACAATGCCCACGACCGCCGCATCGACGGGCACGAAGGAAACGGGCAGCGCCATCGCCGCTTCTTTCGACGCAATCACAAAGACCAGTTCGCCCTCGCCCGCCTGATTAGTGGCATCCACCGCGACATACGGTTCGCCATCCGCATTGCGATGCTGGTCAAGCGGTTGGACGATGAGGAATTTCACGCCTTCGAGTCCGCGATATTTTTGTGTGGCGACGAGATTGCCAATAACCCGTGCAAATTTCATGTTATATCTGCCTTGTACGCCAGTATGCGCGGGATTATAGCACAAACCCGGCCCGCTGTTCAGCAATAGAAGCCACCTGTAGGACTGTTGTCCGCTTGCTAGTCGGTCATTAAATGCGTTATAACCTTAGACAAGTGGGCAAGGGGTGTCATCATGGTCACAGTCGAACCGCCTCGGATGCTGTTCCGGGCAGAAATTGAACGCAAACGCTATTTACGGCGCTTCTTCTGGATGCTGCTGGCGACGGTGGCGGCATTAGGCGCGGTGGTCGCGCTCGATATTTCCAGTGGACGCGGCAACCTGACTGTCGATGCCGAAGTGCTGCGATTGGGTAAAATTGTCGGTGTAGCGGTGGCGGGAATACTGCTGCTGCGGGCATTTTTTAACCTGTTTAAATGGCTGCGGACGCGCGCCGAAAAAGTTATCGTCATGAGTCGCGGTATCATCTGGGAACGTAAAGGCAAACAGTATAAATATAGCTGGTCACAGGTGCGGACATTCCGCGAAGGTCTGCGCTCGATTTACGTGTTCGGGCGTCCCATCTGGCAGCGGGGGGCGCATGTGCTCAAAATGCGCGACGATAACGAATATCGCATCACCGGGCGACATGGCGACACCCGCCTGTTTTTGCGTTCGGTACGTCCCTATATTGCCGATGTGACCGGCGTGCGAATGGCGCGGCGGCTGCGCGAAAATCGCCCCGTGAAAGTCCACAAAAATCTGACTCTGCATAGCAAAGGCTTGAAAATCGGCAAAAAGTCCATCCCCTGGTCACAGGCCGACATCAAACTGACGAAACGCAGTTTGAGCATTTCTCAGCGTGATAAAAAAGGCAAGTTCAAAGTCGTCAAACGCTTCAGCGTCCACGACATCGAGAATCTCGGCGGTTTTATGGAAGTGGCGACGACGACCATCCGCCATCATCAACCCAAACGCTTCAATATCAAGACGGCGGAGGGCTATCATGCCGCAGGTTAAACCCGTCATCAGCCGGCATCGTTTGCCGCAGCCCTATCGCGGCGCATTGATTGCGCTGTGGTTGACGCCGATTGCGCTCCTGTTGATCACCATCATCATCGGCACAGGCGCGAATCCGGCCCTATTCGACCCGCGCTTTATGCTGGCGCTGGCGGTGATGTGTCTCCCGGCCTATTACATCTGGCAAGAAGGCGTCGATGTGCTGCCGGATGGCCTGCGCGTGCGAATCCGTCTCGGCGGGACGTACACCTTCCACGAACTGCGCGATTGGCATCTAGGCACGATTTCAGGCAGCGATTTTTTGAGCGTCTGGGATTGGCGCAATCGGCGTGTGCTCGGCTGCCCATCCGCCCATCTGACGGAATTCCCCGCGCTCCTGACCATCCTCAAAACCCGCATTAATCGCGACCCTCTGGTCTGGATGGGATGACGACTGTCGTTTCAAACCGCTGTAGATAGAACGCAATCCCATAGAACACTTGTCCAATTCCTCAAAACTCAGTAAAATACCGCCAGAAAGTAGTATTTTTGTTCTATTCACACATCAAACACCCTCGAACCATCGCATATTGAAGGGTAGATATACACCATGGATACCACACTAAAAACCAGCATCTGGGGGCAGTTTGGCGCGGCGATAGATTTTCTGGCAGAGTCGATGAACGCCTGTCCCGATGACCTGTGGGACGCGCCGCTGTGGAAAACGCCCGACACAAAGCCGGAATTCGCCCAATTCTGGTACGTGGTCTATCACACCCTGTTCTGGCTCGATTTGTATCTGACGGGCACAGAGGACGGTTTCCTGCCGCCCGCACCCTTCACCTTGATTGAGCAGGATGAACACGGCCCGCTGCCGGAACGGGTGTACACGAAAGCCGAACTCCAGGCCTATCTCAAAGCCTGTCGCCAGCGCTGCCAGACGACGATTGCGGCGCTGACCGACGACATGGCGCAGCGGCAGTGTGTGTTTGGGTGGGGCGAATGCAGTTTTCTGGAATTGCTGCTCTACAATTTGCGCCATGTGCATGGGCACGCTTCACAATTGAACATGCTGCTTGGGCAGAATGATGTATCAGTTCGTAGTTGGGTGGCACAGGCCAGACACAACGCCTCCCGGTGAATAGGATTCGCTATGAAATCGTTAACGTGGAATCAGGTCAATGGCTGGCGCCTGGCTCAACACGGGCTGGCGCCACGCTTGAAGTCACAGCAGTTCATCGGGTTGACATCGCGCCTGTTCGGAATCCATGCCCAGGTGATGTCTGCCGCCGAACTTGGACTCGGCGCGCGTACTGATGGCCTCACACCACAGGCTGTGCAATCGGCCTTATGGGAGGAGCGCACCCTCGTCAAAACGTGGGCGATGCGCGGCACACTGCACCTGCTGGCTGCGGACGATTTGCCCCTACACGCCGCCGCGCGCACCATTGATCCCCTCGGCTGGGTAGACTATGACGCGCTCGGCATCTCGCAAAAACAACGCCAGACATTTCTGGAAGCCGTGCCGGAGGTGCTCGGCAGCGAACCGATGACCCGCGAAGAGCTTGGCGCTGCGGTCACTGAACGGGTCGGGCTGCCGGCATTGGGCGATTTGATTGCCACCAGTAAATGGGGGTCGCCATTAAAGACTTTCGCCTTTCGGGGCGAATTATGCTTCGGGCCAAATCGGGGACAGCATGTGACGTTCGTGAATCCGAAGCAGTGGCTCAGGCAGTGGGAGACTGTAGCACCGGAAACCGCATTTCAGGAGATTGCCCGTCGTTATCTGCGCGCCTATGGCCCACTGACGCCGCGTGATTTCGCCCGCTGGTGGAATGAGGGGCGGGTCAGGGTTGCCCAAAACGTCTTCAAGCAAATTGAGGATGAACTCGAACCTGTTGATGTTGAGGGTTGGCAAGCGGTGGCACTGCGCTCGACTGTGGAGCAGATGCAGGCATCGTCGGTAGCCGGTGTGATTCGACTGCTGCCGATGTTCGATGCCTATGTGCTGGACATCGCGCGGATGGGCGAACCCATCCTGCCCAAAGCGTATTGGAAACGGGTTTTCCGTCAGCAAGGCTGGACGACAGCGGTTGTGCTCGTCGATGGCATCATCAAAGGTCTCTGGGACACTAAGACGAAAGGGGCGCAAACAATCGTCACGGTAGAGCTATTTGACACAGTGACGAAGCCAGTTGAACAGGGCATTGAAGCAGAAGCCGCCCGTTTAGGCACATTCTTAAATACCGAAATCATGCTGGAATACGATTCGATTAAATGAGCGTTCAATAGACTAAGATAAGGATTCACATGGATACCACACTAAAAACCAGCATCTGGGGGCAGTTTGGCGCGGCGATAGATTTTCTGGCAGAGTCGATGAACGCCTGTCCCGATGACCTGTGGGACGCGCCGCTGTGGAAAACGCCCGACACAAAGCCGGAATTCGCCCAATTCTGGTACGTGGTCTATCACACCCTGTTCTGGCTCGATTTGTATCTGACGGGCACAGAGGACGGTTTCCTGCCGCCCGCACCCTTCACCTTGATTGAGCAGGATGAACACGGCCCGCTGCCGGAACGGGTGTACACGAAAGCCGAACTCCAGGCCTATCTCAAAGCCTGTCGCCAGCGCTGCCAGACGACGATTGCGGCGCTGACCGACGACATGGCGCAGCGGCAGTGTGTGTTTGGGTGGGGCGAATGCAGTTTTCTGGAATTGCTGCTCTACAATTTGCGCCATGTGCATGGGCACGCGGCCCAGTTGAACATGCTGCTTGGGCAGAAAATTGGCCCGCAACCGGACTATGTGACGCGGGCAATACACGAATCTTCCTGACCATCTGTTAAGTCGAAAGGTAGAGCTTCAAATGGACGCAGCGATAAAAACCAGTATCTGGCAGCAGTTCGGCGCGGCGATTGATACGCTTGATGATGCGCTCAATCTCTGCCCTGATTCGATGTGGACGACAAGCCTTTGGGATGACGAGGAAGACCCGCGCTATGGGCAGTTCTGGTTTGTGGCCTATCACACGGTGTTCTGGCTTGACCTTTTCTTGACTGGCTCCTCAGAGGGTTTTCTGCCCCCGCCCCCATTCATACGCGGCAGGCTGCCCGAAACCCTGTATACGAAACAACAGGTTCAGACCTATCTCAAGGACTGTCGCCAGAAGTGTAAAACCACGATTGGGACGCTAACGGACGAGAAAGCGCGTCAGATTTGCACATTTGAGTGGATGCAGCCGACGTTTTTAGAGTTGCAGCTCTACTGTATGCGGCATATTCAGGAACATGCGGCGCAGCTGCATCTCGTGCTTGGACAGAAAGGTGTGACCGGTATGGACTGGATTGCGAAGGCCAGAGACGGCGCTTCTTGAGGCAATCTATCAACAACGGGCGAAGGTTCACTCTTTCAGGCGGGCGATGATGGCATGGATGAGTTCATCTACACAGTCGTGATTGAGGCTGTAAAATTTGCTCTTGCCATCACTGTCGCGCCGTTCGCTGAGCAGCCCATTGGCATACAGTAAGCCGAGATAACGCGACGCCGCCGATTTATTCAAATCAAAGCGTTCGATGATGTCCTGCGTGCTGAGTTCGCCCGCATCTTTTATCGCCAGCAGGATGTTGAGTCGGTCTTCATCGGCGACGGCTTTCATGCGGTTGATGAATTCATTGTTATCCAGCCATGTCCGCCCTGTCCGATAGCCCGCTGGTGTGCGTGCGGCGAACAGGATGGTCAGGGTATCGGGACTGCTGAACACCATGATATAGGGGCCATTATGCCGCGCCGGGACGAGATAGAGCTGTTTATAACTATTCAGTACATCGTGCCGAATCAAGGTGCGTAAATCACGCCCGGTAATGACCTGAATCGCTTCAAAGACCGATAGCCCGCGCGTATCAATCTGCTGCAACGCGCGCGACGATTCATACAGCCCCGCTTTGATGCGCGCCCACTCCTCAGCCACATATTCGTCCCACAATTCAGTCAGATGTGGCACGAGTACAGCTTTCAATTCGGGCGGATTGTTCAGCAAGTGATGGGCTTCCACAAACGCGGGGATGTCTTTATCAAAATGCTTGTCGGGATTATCGAACAATTCCAGATAATAATCGACATCGCGCAGCATTCGCCCGGCATCGCGTTTTTGCAGCGGCGGAAATTCGACAAACAGGCGCCGAAATGTCGCATTCATCAGCCAGTATAGGGCCTTGTCGCGGATTACTTCGGCATCGACCTGTGCCAGCAGCTTTAGATAGTCGGGAAATTCAGTCGAATCGTCACAATCGACGGCATTGGACAATTCCTCCGCACCCAATCCCCAGAAAATGACTTTGTGCCGGAACATTTGCTCTGGCGTGAAGCATTCGCGCGTGCTATCGAGCCATTCGGTGAGTCCGGTGGATTGCTCGCCGGGTGTGAGCATCGCCATCATACTCAGCACATTGGCGATGGGTTTCGTCAGGACCGTGGTCGTAATCGCCCGCGGCGCGATAATCGCATTCAGTCCCCGCATGGTCGTCGTTCCTTAACTTACAGTAAGCGTGTGTGCTTAACTATAACATACCTTGATTGCCAGTCGAAAACAGCAGTCAGGCTGCCGCAAACAGGTCGTCATGAGATGCGCCACTCGCAGGCCAGCCTAACGATTCGTCGCTTGCTGACGCGCTATCAACATAACATATAAGGCGATGCGTCCGCACCGCACCGCCTAATTTGGAGGAATCCCATACCACGACCGGATGGAATTCGACAGTCGTTACAGACCGACCACCCGCAAAAGAAATCAGCCGCTTGTGTTATTGTTTACGGCACATTGCACCTGAACCTCTTTAAGCTAGTGCCCGTTCTAACGCTGCGCGCTTTTGCTGAATTGCTGTTTACGTCGCTGGTGCGGCTGCTTCGCCCAATTCACCAGCCACAAGGTCTTCAGGTACAGGCTCTTCCGCAATGGCTACGTAGTCCGGCAGGATGTCCTCGATATTGTGAATGATGG
>CAZTLI010000064.1:0-16999 GCA_964614375.1 uncultured Anaerolineaceae bacterium | reverse complement strand
GACAATGACAATCTCTCTGCCGTCGTCGCCACAGTGCTCGAAGCCGATATGCTGGTCATCCTCACTGACCAACCCGGTCTATTCACTGCCGACCCACGTAAACATGCCGACGCCCGGCTCATCGAAACGGTATCCGAAATTGATGAAGATTTGCTGGCGGGTGTCGGCGGAATCGGGTCATCGCTCGGTACAGGCGGCATGACCACTAAAATTCAAGCCGCGCGCACGGCACAACGCAGCGGTGTCGCCACCATTATCGCACACGGCAGTGCGCCTAATATCCTCACTCGCATAGTCGCTGGTGAGCCACTCGGCACACGATTCGAACCCACCTCGACACAACTCGAAAGTCGCAAACGCTGGCTGCTAACCGATAAGCCCCAGGGCATTGTTCGGGTTGATGCGGGCGCGGCGCGCGTATTGCTCAAAGGCGGCGCGAGTCTACTGCCAGTAGGCATCACGGCTGTAGAAGATGATTTTAAACGCAGCGCGACACTTGCCGTCCACGACCCGGATAACCGTGAAATCGCGCATGGGCTTAGCAACTATAGCAGCGATGAAATCCGGCGGCTTTGTGGCATCAAATCGGGGCAAATCGCCGAAGTTTTGGGGTATACCTATGGTGATGCCGTCATCCACCGCAACAATATGGTATTGTTACGTTAAACTGCGGTGATACAACACCAACATCTTTTGGGCGTATAGTGTAGGTATAAGCTGAGCACGTAGGCACAGGCCAATGGCGCTGTCACAACTGGATTACCTGTTCACCGATTATCTCGAATCTGAACTCGACCCCAAAATCGCGGAGGCAATGGGTTACGCGCTGCGACGGCACAGCCTAATCGACGAAGGCAACCTGCTGCTGGCCTATCTGGAACATGGGTCAGACGCGGACTATACCCTCACACGCCGCCTCTGGAACCGGCATACTGTCCACATCGGTCAAATTCCACCCCAAAAGGCGCATCCGGGTGATCTGTGGTTTGATGTGGTTGAACTCAGTCTAATGGCACTGATTCCGCCGCCGAGCGACGTATCTCACAATGTGTTGACGTGGGTCTCGACACACCCGACATATACGTGGCAATTTCGCACATTTCTACGCTTGGCGGAGTGGAAGACCACCACTGATTACTTCACCGACGATTTGATGACGACGAGTCGATTTGAAGGCGTCAACAGTCTCGCGCCTATCACCAATCTCTACTACGAAGAAGCAGCGGCCTATGCGCTATGGTTCAGCAAAAGCCTGACCTCACAATTCAATCTCGAAGCAGCACAACAGTTCCTCGCGCCCAATCGGATGCTCAAGCTGCTGCCGCGTGGTTTACGCCTATGGCAGCGAGATTTCGGCGGCAATGACTATCTTCGGGTCGTGGTGGGTGCGGATACACTCAAATACAATCCCTATGAAGACCTCGCCTACCTGAAGAAAATCCGCCACCATGACCGGATGCGTGCCCTGCGTGCGATTCCCGGCAGAATGCTGTATGGCGAATGGGAACGGCAGAAAAACATCGGTTTTATCACCAAAACGACCTATCAGCCCGGTTTGCTCCACCTCCAACTGCCCGCCGATGCCCACGCTTTCATCCGACTGTATAACAGCGCGCCACGTCCCGAACTGTATCAAGACATGGACTGGATCAAACTCTATAACGACATCCTGCGCGCGATGGGTATTGGTTAAACAAATAGCGCCAGCCTTATTGGACCGGCGCGCTTGTTGATGCCCCCTGCCGCAAGGATTAATCGCCTGCCGCAGTCGATTCGAGTGGTGTGCCACCACCTGCCTGAAACAGCGACGTGATTTTTGCGACCAGCAGAAAAATCCCGTACATCACAAACACAACAGCATATTCAATTAACGGTATTCGGATGACCTCATTCACCTGATAGGGTTGACGCAAGACAATATATGTCCACAACACGGCGAGGATAAATCCGCTATAAAATGCCCGCTTCATCCAGGGTTTGAGGTTCAGGCCGTGCATCTGCGTCACCAGGAAAATAGCCGCAAACCCGAAGAGGAACATCGGCCAGAGACCATTGCCCTGTGCCAATGCCACCTGAAACGCATGAGGCAGCACCAGTATTTCCAGCAGAAACATCCACTTGCGGTTCAGATGCACGCGCGTGAACATCAACGAACCCTGTACCATCACCAGGATCACATGCACAAAGCCCACCAGATGCCCCCATGTCGGCACCATCGGGTGAAACCAGAACGTGTATATCACGGCAAAGCTGAAGAAATAGCCGTGATAGCGTTTAAGAATCTCGACGAAACCGCGCCGGAATCCCACCTTCCGCCCAAAGAACAACCCGCGTCGTGGATTTTCCATCGCCAGAATAACAATCAGCATCAATGCGACGGCAAATTGCGCTGTCCAACTGGGGATGTCCTGCGCGATTGCGTCATAAAAGACAAATGTCTGGATGTAGTGCAGTATGATAAACACAAGGTTAATCGCCAGCGCCCAATAATTTGCCGGACGCAGACCCTCTGTGTACTTGCTGTAGTGTTTACGGGCATACCAGATTGTGCCCCAGATTGCCAGTTGATGAAACACAAACCCCAACCATGCCGTCGCCCGGCTCCAGAATGTCGGGTTGGCGAGCTGCCACTCATAGAAAAAGCCATTATCGCCCGGCGGAACATCCGCTAATTCAAATTGCAGCAGCCATGTACCCATCAGAATAATTGCAGCACAGACTACGAGCGAAAAGATGAGGCTGCCATTAACGATGTCGCTTCCGCGCACGGTTTTTATCATTACCCGCTCCATTGAACTGTATAATTTCGCTTATCAGCCATATTGTACATATTTTGCAGAGGTATTGTCAATATAAATCATACAAAGCAGCCGGGCGTTTTAACTACAGCAGCCGGTTGAATTCTACGCCGATACGCGGCACAATTAGCGACTGAGTGAATGAGAATAAAAAGGCGAGGTCGCTTATGGTTGAGTTGGTGACACGGACAGTTGATCTGGTGGACATGGGCAAACGGGCGAAGGCCGCCGCCCAAACACTCGCTCAACTGACAACTGAACAAAAGAATGCAGTCATTCTGGCGATTGCCGATGCACTCGAAGCACAAACCAAACCGATTTGACCGCTAATCAACTCGATTTAGACGATGCGCGCAACAACGATGTTGACCCGACATGGATACGTGACCGTCTCGACATGGCAAAGCGTATGACCGGGATGATTGCCGATGTGCGAAAGGTCGCCGAACTGCCCGACCCTGTAGGCCGCGTCTATGATGAGCGCGTGATGGACAATGGTCTCAAAGTGTCGCGCCGCCGGACTCCATTAGGCGTGCTTGGCACCATTTACGAGAGTCGCCCCAATGTCACGATTGATGTGGCAGCGCTGGCACTCAAAACCGGCAACGCCGTCATTCTGCGCGGTGGTAAAGAGGTCTTGCGTACCAACATGGCACTGGTGGATGCGCTGCAATCGGCGCTCCAGGCGCACGGATTACCCGCGGATAGTGTGCAATATATCGCCAGTACAGACCGTCGTTATGTAGGCGAAATGCTGAAGCTGCACAAATATATCGACATGATTATCCCGCGTGGCGGCAACAGCCTGCATAATTACTGCCGCGAAAACAGCACGATTCCGGTCATCACAGGCGGAATTGGTATCTGTCACTTATATGTTGATGAATCCGCCGACCTTAATGCCTGTTTGCCTATCATCCACAATGCGAAGACACAACGCCCTGCGGTTTGTAATGCGCTGGACACTCTGCTGGTGCATGAACATATTGCTGCGGACTTCCTGCCGCGTGTGGTGGATTATCTGGGCAAAGCTGGGGTCGTATTCAAAGCCGAACCCAAAGCCTTCAATCATCTTAGCGGCGATAATCGTGTTAAACCGGCTGGCGCTGATGACTTCGACATCGAATGGCTGGGCTTGACGTTGGGCTTAAAGGTTGTCGGCGGGTTGGATGACGCCATTGAGCACATCCGTGACCACAGCACCCAACATTCCGACGGCATCCTGACCACAAATCCCGCCCGGGCAGAACAATTCCTCAATGAAGTCGATTCAGCCGCCGTCTTCTGGAATGCCAGCACCCGCTTTAATGATGGCAGTGCGCTCGGTCTCGGCGCAGAAATCGCGGTGAGCACGCAAAAGCTCCACGCGCGCGGCCCGATGGCGCTTGAAGAACTCACCACGTATAAGTGGGTGGTGGTGGGTGATTGGCACGTCCGGCAATAGTATCAATCTCAGAGGAGTGTCTATGAACCGGTAGTCGCTGAAGCAGGCTGCCGATTTTTGTTTTCACTTCGATTTCAACATCGTATCGGTTTGCCGTGTTTATGTGTTATAGCCACCAGCAATGTTTATTAGAACTAGATTTACTTATCACACAGGTCACTCTGCCATGACAAAAACACTGATTATCCTCAATCCCCACGCCGCCGGGGGGCGCGCAGGCAGCATCTGGACACAAATCGAACCCATACTCTGGGACAAATTAGGCGAGTTGGTCATTGCCGTCACGCAAAATTCGGAAGAAGTCGCTATCCATCTGGATAAAGCCTACGCCAGTGGTCTGACCCGCGTCATCTCTATTGGTGGCGATGGGACAAATCACGCCCTTATCAACGCCCTTGCCGACCTCAATGAGCAAAATCCAGATGGCCCACCGATGGTCTATGGGATGCTGCCGGTTGGTACAGGTCGTGATTGGGCGCGCAGCGTGGGCATCCCCTTCAATATCGAGGCCGCGGCGGAATGGATCGCTAATGCTGAGCCGCGCGCTATCGACATCGGGCAGTTCACGTTTGAAACGCCACAGGGACAGCGGGAACAACGCCATTTCCTCAACATTGCCAGCAGTGGTATCAGTGGCTATGTCAGCGATAAGGTGAATCGTGTCCGCCAACGGCGTCCCTGGACATTTTTGAAGGCGACTATCGAAACGCTCATCCAACACCCCCCTGAACAACTGCAAATCACACTCGATGGTGAAGAATGGTATGACGGCTCGGCCTATCTGGTGGCTGTTGCCAATGGCACGACGTTTGGGCGAGGGATGCGGGTAGCGCCTCATGCCGAAGTCGATGATGGTCTATTTGATGTGATTCTCGTCGAAGGGATGGCACGCGCACGGGCGATTCTGGCACTCCGCCGCATTTACGATGCCTCACATTTGCAACATCCGGCAGTACATTTTCGGCAGGCGAAAGAAGTGCGTGTGCAGCGCAGCGACGGCCTCATCAGCACAGAGCTAGATGGCGAGGCCGCGTTCGGGCACGATTTATCGTTTCGTGTTCGTCCCGGCTTGCTGCATTTACTCACACATCCATAAAAAAAGAGACCCGTGCGAGTCTCTTTTACAATTCGCTGTTGATTTGAGCTATGAGGATTTCGCGGCGTCCGGGGTTTTATCCGTTTTAGCTTCCGATTTTTGTTCAACATCTTCCGCAGCGACGGGTATTTCTTCGGTTTTAGCCACAGCCTCCGCTGATTTTTCCGCCTTCGCTTCACCTGAACCAGCAGAATCAGGGGGTGCAGCCGGCTGCTTTTCGGCGCTTGTCGCCACTGTCGTTGCGGCAGTTTCCGCTGTGGCTTCTACTTTGGGCGTTTCGGATTTCGTCTCGGCTTTGTCTTCAGCAGGTGTGGCGGGCGCTGCTGCGCCACGCTCACCCGAATCGCCTTCATAACGTTTAATCAAATCGACCAATGCAGGCACAGGCAGCGGTTTCGCCAGATAATCGTCACAGCCTGCATCGAGGCAGCGTTCACGGTCACCGACCATCGCATAGGCTGTAACCGCTACGACAGGCGTTTTGTGCCCCTGTTTGCGTAATTTCTTGACGACATCCAACCCCGAAAGCTCACCCGACAGTTGAATATCAATCAAGACCAGATCGGGATTATCACTTTCAAACTTCTCTAGCGCGGTTTGACCATCAATATAATTAATGACATCATGATTGCCCATACGGGCGACCCGTTTGACCAAAAATAGATTCGCCGGATTATCTTCAATGTACATAATTCGCATAATGAAAGTCCTTTACATCATGATTTATCGCTCGCGGCGGGATGAGTGACGGATGATTGCTGCTTTTGTGGAATCTCGATTCCATTAGACTTCAACAACTTGTCTATCTCTTTGGTATCTTTGATTTCTTGCGGCATCTCTGCACGGCGCTCTTCAGTATCTTCACCCACTTCTTGCCCATCATAGCGCGGGATAGTGAAATGGAATGTGCTGCCTTTGCCCACTTCGCTTTCCACCCAAATTTCGCCACCCATCAAATCCAGCAGTTGGCGCGAAATGGTCAACCCCAAACCAGCGCCTGCACGCGGGTCACGTCCGGTCGCTTCGGCCTGCGAAAATTCGTCAAAAATGAGCTTCTGTTGATAGTCCGGGATACCCGAACCCGTGTCGCTGACGCTGAACAGCACCTTATCGCTTTGCACGCGCACGCGCAGCTTGATTTCACCACTGTCCGTAAATTTGGTCGCGTTGCTATATAAATTCAGCAAGACCTGGCGCAAACGACTGGCATCTGCCCACACATCAGGCAGAGGATCGGGAAAATCCCATTTGAGTTCAATTGGCTTTTGCGCCGTTAGTCCACGCGCCGTCGCCTTCACTGCCGAAAGGATGGCCTGCAAATCGACCTTCTCGCGCACCACATCCAGTTTACCCGCATCGACACGCGCCAAATCAAGAATGTCGTTGATAACGTGCAGCAGTTGACGACCACTATTGTAAATCTGCTCAAGGTCGCCATGATACTCTTGTGGCAGGGGCACGTTGTCATACATCACGGGAAAGCGCAGCATCGTCTCGCTAAAGCCGATAATGGCATTGAGGGGCGTGCGGAGTTCATGACTCATGTTCGCCAAAAATTGCCCACGAAAGTGTTTGGCTTCCTCGGCGGCGGATCTGGCAATTTCCAGCTCTGTATTGGTTTCTTTTAATACCTCGCTCAGCGCCTCGCTGCGTTGTAACGACTTTTGCAATTGCTGCCGTTTTTCAAACAACTCATCATTAGTGCGCCGTTCGCGCTGGTAGTTAGACAGCGCCCACTCTGCGATTTGATATAATTCCCCTGTCACCTGTGCCGAGAAAATCGCGCTCAAAAAAGTTAACACAATCGCTGTGATTGGATTGACGAGTGATACAGACAGTTCCAGTGCCGTCAACACCGGAGCAAAAAGGACAATCAACGTAGCAATGCTTGCCATCAAGAATGTGCTCACCGGCGGCAGCATCAGCCCAACCATGAAGACCACGATAGGAAAAACAAACGGCACGATTTCATAGGCGCGATTGCCGCCATAAATCATCGCAAAACCGCTCGCCGCCACACCCCCTAACGCATACGCCCAAACACCGAATGTATATTGATTGCGCCGGAGGAGTGAACCCGTCAACAAACAGCCACCAATAATGAGCAAAAATGGCATCGCCAGCGTGACAATATCTGAATCCGCGCCGCGAAAACCAAAACCGGCGATGATAAACCCTATCAACACCGTGATAGCAAGGGTTACACGCCAGAGGATATTCAAACGGTCTGATTTTACTTCGGTAGCGAAATCTGCACTGGTTGGGATAGCCATGATTTTGTTCTCTGCAAATACAAATATAACTATTGCGAAAGGGTGAATTGATTATATTGTACGTTAATTGTTAATTTTCCCCAATAAAGACGCGGAAATAATCGAAGAATTCGACAAATTCAAACCGAAATGCAACAACAATAACCGCCAGAGCCATTGACTCTGACGGTTGAATGTTAGTGAAATTTGAGGCGTTATTGCTAATTCAAATTCTCGAAGATTCCAGCCGCGCCCATACCGCCGCCGATGCACATGGTCACCATGCCATATTGACTGCCACGACGCTGCATCTCGTTGATGATTTGCACAGTGAGCTTCGCACCGGTGCAGCCCAATGGATGCCCCAGGGCTATCGCGCCGCCGTTGACGTTCAATTTTTCGGGGTCAATTTCGAGGTCGCGTATCACCGCCAGCGATTGTGAGGCAAACGCTTCATTTAACTCGATGATGTCAATATCGTCCAGCGACATGCCCGTGCGTTTGAGCAGCCTGGGCACGGCGGCGATTGGCCCCACACCCATAATCTCAGGACGCACCCCCGCCACATTAAACCCGACGAATCGTGCCAGCGGCTTTAGACCGAGTTTCTCAGCAGTTTTCGCTTCCATGACCACGACGGCGGCGGCACCATCGCTCAATGGGCTGGAATTCCCTGCCGTGACGCTGCCACCCTGTTTAAAGACCGGATTTAACTTTGCCAGTGCCTCAACGGTTGTTTCACGGCGCAGATGTTCATCCTGGTCGAGCACCATGCGTTTGATAGTCGGCATCCCGTCAGCACCAATAATCGTTTCGTCCCATTCAAAGGGCACAATTTCTTCGGCAAATTTACCGCTGTCCATTGCCGCCGCCGCTTTCCGATGGCTGTGATAGGCAAATTCATCCTGATCTTCACGCGAGATACCAAATTCTTGAGCAACCCGTTCTGCCGTATGCCCCATCGACATATAGACATAGGGGTCATTTTCTGCCATGTGGGGATTGGGGCTAATGTGATGCCCGCTCATCGGCACCGACGACATACTCTCCGCACCACCTGCGATGATGATGTCCGCGCCATTGGCGATAATCCGTTCCGCCGCCATTGCAATCGTCTGGAGTCCGCTGGAACAGAACCGATTGACGGTCTGACCGGGTACATCCACAGGCAGCCCCGCCCGCAGCGCAATCACTCGCGCAAAATTCAAACCCTGCGACCCTTCAGGCATGGCGCAACCCATAATAACATCATCAATTTCGGACGGGTCGAGCTTGCCTTCGGTCTTGTCGAGTAAATCTTTAATAACCGTCGCTGCCATTTCATCTGACCGCGCATTTTTGGTGCTGCCACGCACGGCTTTACCAACGGCTGTCCGTGTCCCGGCTACAATCACTGCTTCACGCATGGTTATTGTCCTTCATCAACTAACACACATCTATCGAGCAAGAATGATTATTGGCTGTTGCCTTGTGCCTCAACTATCTGATGCGGCCTCATTAAGACACCTTACGGCAACGGTGGTCAGCTAACACCTGCACTAGCTGACCATCATTTATCAATCACACTAATTCCGCAGTGGTTTATTCGTCTGGAGCATGTGCATGATGCGTTCTTGCGTCTTCGTCTCCATGATGAGTTCCACGAAGGCTTTGCGCTCCAGGTTGAGGAATAGCTGCTGGTCTACCCACTGCGGTTGTGTCAATGCCCCACCCGTGAGGATATAGGCCACTTTCCTGGCGAGGAAGGCATCATAGTCACTGGCATAACCGGCTTCACGAAAACCTTCAATGCCTAACATCAGCGCGGCATAGGCTTCCTGCCCCGCTGCCCAGACTTTTTCTGGCTTTTGCTGTACATAAGCGGGTACAAGGGCGAGGGCTGTCGCTTTGGCTTCGCCCAATAAATGCGAACGATTCATCACAATCCGGTCACTGGCAGCAACAAAGCCGAGTGTCCGGGCATCTTTGGCACTGGCGCTGACTTTCGCAGTGGCGATGTTTTCAAACGCCTGTTGCAAACCGGGCAATACATCCGTCCCCCTCGCTGCCAGCGGATTGACCAATCGCCGCACCAATTCTTTACAACCACCACCCGCAGGCACAAGCCCCACACCAACTTCGACCAGTCCACAATATAGTTCGCCATGCGCCACAATTGACGTACCCGCCATCATCAATTCTGCGCCACCACCCAGCGCCATGTTGGTCGGCGCAGTCACAACGGGCTTAGGCGCATATTTCAGCGCGACGGTCAAATCCTGCAAGCCTTTAATGATGCGCTCAATGCCTTCTACACCTGCCATCAATGCGCTGGGGTCGAGATTCGCGCCAATCGAGAACCGTTCGGCATCGTTGCCGATAACCATCGCCACCCATCCATCTTGTTCAAGCAGTTCCAGCGCCTGCCAGCCGATTTCGACCAGACCGGGCGTAATCGAGTTTTGCTTCGTGTGGAATTCCCACAGCAGCACGCCATCTCCCATATCATAGACACTGGCGTCATCATTCCCAACCAGTTCTTTACCCTGTGCTTTCAGACTGGCAGCGGTGATTGCGCGCGGGTCTTTTTCTAGCGCCACATAGTCACCCGCTTGCGGACTATAAAAACCAACCACTTCGCCATTGGCGTCCAATTGATAGAAGGTCTCTTTACCGCTGGCGACCATATCTTTCACCCACTGCGCTACCGGGTAACCATCGGCTTCAAAGCGGTCAATCGTATCGGCGACGCCAATCGCATCCCAGATTTCAAATGGCCCCATCTGGTGACCAAAACCCCATTTTTGCGCGTTATCAACATTGACAATCGTGTCGGTGATTTCGGGCACACGGTTAGAGGCATACGCCAGATAGAAAGCGTGCAGATGCCATAGATACTGCCCGGCGCGGTCATCGGCATTTATCAGCAGCCGAATACGTTCGCCCAACGGCTTCACACGACCATGTTCTTTAACACTGGGAAATTCGACTGTTTTTGGTGGCTCATATTCGAGCGTTTCCAGATTCAGCGCCCATAATTCCTTTTTACCATTCTCGCGCCGCATCCAGTAAAAGCCTTTGTCGGTCTTGCGCCCCAGCAGATTATTTTCCAGCATATAATCGCTGAGTTCTGCCGCCCGTTCGTGTGCCAATACGTCACGCGCCGGGTCGTTGGGGATTGCTGGATAGAGGTTTCGCGCCACATGCACGGCAACATCAAAACCTACAAGGTCGTTGAGATTAAACGTTGCGGTCTTAGGACGCCCAATCAGTGGTCCCGTTAGCGCATCCACTTCTTCTACGCTATAGCCGTTATCAAGCGCATAATTCATCGCTTGCATCCCAGACATGGACATAAAGCGATTGCCGATGAAGTTGGGTTCATCTTTACAGATGACGACGCCTTTGCCCAACACCGTCGTTCCAAATTCCATCATAAAATCGACCAGTTCAGGGTCGGTATTTTCGTTAGGAATCACTTCCAGCAAATGCAGATAACGCGGCGGATTGAAAAAATGCGTTCCCATAAAGCGCCTTTGGAAGTCTTCACCAAAGCCGTCGGCAATATCTTTGATGGGCAAACCGGATGTATTGGTGGTGATGATGGCCTCTGGCTTTACATATTCAATCAGTCTCGCCATCAAATTGCGCTTAATATCCAGCCTTTCAACCACGACTTCAATCACCCAATCGGCATCGGCAATCATATCGAGGTCATCCTCAATGTTGCCCGGTGTGATGGAATCGAGGTCTTTATCACTCAGTAATTGTGGCGGACGCATTTTGGCCAGTGTTTTGATATTGTTCAGGACAACGGCATTGCGCTTCGCCGGGGGATCGTTGGGTGATGTGTCTTTCGCCGGAATATCCAGCAGCACCGTATCCACACCCACGCCCGCCAGCAGCGCCGCTATCCCACCGCCCATCGTACCAGAGCCGATGACGGCTGCTTTTTTAATCTGACGACTCATTGTAAGTCTATACCTTTCTTATCATAGTTCGATTTAACGATTACCAGGGGAGTTTTGTGCCGTCCCAGTTATAAAATTCGCCTATATCCGCATGTGATAATCCGGCGATGAGTTCACGAATGTGTTGTACCGCCTCTTGCGGTGTTAGCTGGGCGTATGGGCCGCCCATATCAGTTTGTACCCAACCGGGGTGCATACATATCGTGACGATGCCGTCGGTACGCAAGTCCGCAGCCAGCGCGCGCGTGACCATGTTCAATGCCGCTTTACTCGCACAGTAGGCATAGTAGCCACCATAGCCTTTATCCGTCAGCGACCCCATGTGCGATGTGAAATTCACAACTTTTGCCGCCCTTGCGTTCCGCAGCAGGTCAATCAGCGCCCGTGTGACCAGCAGCGTGCCGACAACATTCACCCGGAATGTTTTGATCATCGTCTCCGCATCAATATAATCCAGGGTCTGTGCTTTGCCCTTTGGATTGAAACCCGCATTGTTTATCAGCAAATCTATCGTATCAACCTGTGTACGAACTGCTTCTGCGACTGATTCAATTTGTGCCGGATTGGTCGTATCCAACGGTAGCACCATCAATCGTTCGGGATAATCCGTTGCCAGTGCCTGTAATTCAGGCGCATCCTCTGGCTGGCGGGCGGTGGCAAAGATACGATAACCAGCATCGGACAAATACTGCCTTACCAGTTCCAGTCCCAAACCACGATTCGTCCCCGTAACGAACAGATTCGCCATTTCTGCACTCTACCAGGGATGCACCGTGCCATCCCACTTGAAATAGCCACCGTTGTCGGCTGGCGTCAAACGTTCAATGAGACTCATAATTCCAGAAACCGAGTCTTCAGGTGTTAAGGGCGCGCCCGAACCACCCATATCGGTCTGTACCCAACCGGGATGCAGCGTAATCGTGATGAATCCTTGCGATTTCAAATCTGCTGCCAGGCAGCGCGTAATCATATTCATGCCCGCTTTGCTCGCCGCATACGCATAACCACCGCCACCTACTTTCCATGTCATAGACCCTACCTGCGACGACACATTGACAACACGCTTACGCTGCCCATTTTCCAGCAGCGGCAAAAATGCCTTCGTCACCATCAACGCGCCTACGGCATTGACTTGAAACACATTCATCATGGTGTCTACATCAATTTGTCTCAGCGACTGTATGCCTTTGGGATTGATGCCCGCGTTGTTTACCAACAAATCGAGCGAATCTGTCTTTTTTTGCACTTCGCGCACAGCGGACTGTATAGACGCTGTATCGACCACATCTAGCGCGATTATCGTCACTTGATCCGCACAGTCTTTTGCAAAATCCTGCAACTCGACAGCGAATTTCGGCTTACGTGCCCCCGCGAAAATGTGAATATCATCGCGTTGGGCATACTGCCGCACCATCTCAAAGCCGATACCCCGATTCGCGCCTGTGATGAGAATGTGTTCCATCAAACGCTCCATTTACCAGCGGTGCTCACTGCCATCATATGCCAGATAGCGCCCGTTGTCCGTGCTCGTTAGCCCGCTTATGATCGCAATCACGCTCAGCGCTGATTCGTCTATAGACAACGATGCGCTCGACCCGCCCATATCGGTTCGCACCCAACCCGGATCAAGCGAAATCGTAATAATGCCGTGCTTCCACAAATCAACAGCCAGTCCGCGGGTGACCATGTTCAAGGCCGCTTTGCTGGCACAATAGGCATGTGAGCCACCATACGTCCGGTCAGCCAGCGACCCCATTTCCGACGAAATATTGATGATGCGCGGATTTGTACCCGCTTTCAGCAAGCCGAGATAGGTCTGCGCGATCATGAACGGGGCGACGGTATTCACATGGAGCACGCGCAGAAATAAATCCGTCGTCAACTGCTCAACACCTTGCCCGTCGGGGTCAATGCCAGCGTTATTCACCAGAATATCGACCTTGTTGGTGTGTTGGCGAACGAGGTCTAGCGATTCGCGGATAGACGATTCATCTGTGACCTCTAACGGAATGATGGTGATGCGTTCTGAATGCGTGATGGCTAATTTGTTAAGGTCTTCCGCACCCGCCGGATTACGAACACCGGCAAAGATATAGATATTGTCCATATCCAGCAAATAACGCACGATGCCAAATCCAATTCCGCGATTCGCGCCTGTAACTAGCACATGCTCCATGATCTTTCCTATCCTTTAACGCTGATCGCCGTCACCTTGAATCATGCCCCGTTCGAGACGAGAAAACAGTTTGTCCAGATTGGCCTCCGCCACCTCTTCAAGCGTCAGGTCAAGATTGGTGCAAATTTGCGTCAGATACCACAGCACATCACCCAATTCCGACTTTAAAGCCGCGCGGTCAGCGTCTGATAAATGACCGGATTTATCGCGAAAAATTTTTTTGATTTTGCCTGCGACTTCACCCGCTTCATTGACCAATCCTAAGGTTGGGTAGACGATAGGGTCGTTGGTTTCGATGTCGCTGTAGGTTTTGCGCGATTGTTCCTGATAGCTGCCGTACTTCGTCTGCATATTTAAGCCAGTTCTTTGCGTGAGTAGCCGAGAATCCGGCGGGCGACAATCAGCGTATTGATCTGGTCTGTCCCCTCATAAATCGAGTTGATCTTGCCATCGCGCATGAATTTTTCCAGCAGCCACTCGCGACTGTAGCCCATCATGCCCAGCATCTCGACCGCTTTTTGGGTAATCCACGTCGTCGCCTTACCCGCTTTGACTTTGCACATCGAGGCTTCCAACGGGTTTGACTGTTTCTCATCCAGCATGTTAATCGCCCGCAGAGTCAGCAGGTACGCGGCTTTCAACTGTGATTCCATTTCCATGAAATCGCGCTGTAGAGCCGTCAATTTGTGATAGGGCGCACCATAGGGCATGTCGATACCCGCTTCATCGAGCTTTTCTTTTACAAACTCCACTGATGCACGCGCAATCCCAATAGCACTTGCCGCGACAAATGGACGACTGGCATCAAATGTCGCCATCGCGCCTTTAAAGCCACGTCCACCTGTCTTGACTTCGGGACTGCCGAGGATGTTATCGGCAGGGATACGCGCATCATTGAATACGATAGAGGCGGTATCGCTGGCCCGGATACCATGTTTGATTTCAACTTTGCCGATGCTCACCCCAGGCGTTCCCGCTTCTACGATGAACGACTTAATTCCAGCGCGTCCGGCATTTTTATCGACTGTCGCCCAGACAACGACCAGTCCATTCGACTCTTCGAGTGCGAGTTTGCCGCTGGTGATGAAAATCTTCTCACCATTCAGCACCCATTCGTTGGTTTCTTCGTCGAAAACGGCGGTGGTTGCCATCGCCGAATTATCCGACCCGGCATTCGGTTCGGTAATCGCCATCGCGCCCCATGTGGGTTCGTCCCCATAGGCAAAGCGGGATAACAAGCGTTTCTTCTGCTCCGGCGTACCAACCGCCTCAATCGCCGCTGTCCCTAGCCCGCCCCAGGGCAAACATAGATATATCCCGGCATCGCCCCACGACAGCGCCTCGACCATTACCATCAGGCCAAGATTACGTGTAGATGGTTTGCCGTTCCTGCTGCTTTCCGACTCCGCTTTAGGCTCACGGTCAAGCTGCTTTAGATTCTGCTGCTGCATGCTCTGAAGAATGGGCTTTACTTGTTCAATAAACACCGTCGGGCGTTCATGTTCGTTTTCATCAAGCTGGCGCGAAAACGGGCGCATGGTGGATTCAGCTAGAAATTGTGCCATTTGCGCCTGTTGTTGAATGTTTTCGGGGATTTCAAAGCTGATTGGCATCACTTTACCTCACTTAAGCTCTCAGTTTCGGATTGTATCTCGCACATGAGATTGGTCTTGTTGCGTATACCGGGTCATGGTCAATTACCGCGTTCTGCCCCTTGCCGCAGGGCGATGAGTTCATCGCGGTGTTCGGCCTCGTGCTGGCACAGATGATGCAGCACCCATTCTGGCGTAACATCATAATCCGGCAGTTCGCGCTTACGCCGAAAGTCGTCCACTGTCATCCCCTTAAATGTATCCAGCAGCAAGGCCCGCACATGGTCAAGCCGCCCCCATAACTCGTCCTGTGTGTAATCTGCGATATGTGTCAGTCTGCCTGCTTTATCACGCACGTCATGCGGAAACAGTGCAGCCGTTTCATCTGACCATTTTGTTATCAGCACTTCGGCGTACAACCAGTCCAGTTCAATCACCGCAATGTGATACATCAGGGTGCTGATACTGTGTCCATCGGGGGTCGCCTGATAATCAACATGATCGGGATTCATGCCCTTCAATGCACGCCGTGTTCGCATACGGGCGTCTTCTAGCATCCACACTGCCCGCCCGATTTCTACCTGAAAACCGGGCAGCGGCGCAATGACTAGCTGGTCTTTTTGCGAATCGCCCATACCTGCCACTAGACTATCGCCAAACCGTGAAATGTCGGGAAACCCCGACCATTCCGCAGCCAGCGCTCCACTGGAAATTCACGAATGAAACCATATCCGCCTAATACCTGAACACCGCCATCGGTCACCGTTAGCACCATATTGTCTGCATAGCGTTTCGCAAGATAGGCCTCTTTAAACGCATCCTGCCCTTCATCGACTTTATAGGCCGCTTCCCAGATCATGAGGCGTGTTGCATCTATCTCGATTGCCATTTCCGCCAGCATGAAGGCGATAGATTGATTCTGGGCGATAGCCTTGCCGAACTGAACACGCTGTTTGGCGTATTCTCTGGCATATTCATACGCGCCGCGCGCCACGCCCACCGCCATAGCTGCAAGCGCGATATTATGCCGGGTCAGCAGCGCATCAAAGTTCATGCCGACCGCCCCACCTAATTTCGCAGAACCACTCACTTTCACATGGTTAAAATTCACACGATAGGTTGGCAGTGCTCGCAGCCCTTGCAGCAGTTCACGCTTCTCGATGACGATGCCCTCTGCCGATTTCTCGACAATGAAGGCTTCCGTACAACCCGATTCGGCATTGCGAGCATAGACGAGGATATGTGTCGATGACTCAGCCAGCGGGACACAGGCTTTCACGCCGTTGATAACGATGCTATCACCCTCGACTGTCGCAATCGTTTTCAATTCGTTGGGGTCAAATACGATACCCGGTTCGAGCAATGCCGCCGTCGCGGGCGTGAGGTCTTCTTCCAAGAAAATCGGCAGCAGATTCTCGCGCTGTTCCGCTGTCCCAAACAGCACAACCGGATACGCAAACAGCGCCGGACTTAGGATGTGCATGGCGACAGATAAATCGCCAAAGGCCAATTCTTCCGCCGCCAGCGCGCCAGTGACGGCACTCATCTCGCCAAAACCGCCAAGTTCTTCGGGAATACCCGACGGCACGAGTCCTATTTGCCAGCCTTTTTTGATGACCTCAGTTGGCGGTTCGCTGGCTTCATCCGCTTCATGGGCAACCGCACGTACATCATTCGTCGCATAGCGATTG